>CAKAQP010000084.1 GCA_916720285.1 uncultured Lachnoanaerobaculum sp.
TTTATATCACCGTTATATATAATATTCTGTTTAAAAGTGTTGCAGGCCTCTGTAAATGAAGGCAAGTATATATTATTTTTATAAAAATCACTTCGTAGTCTTGGATGAATTATTATTTCATTAAAATCATATTTTTCATATACTTTTAGTAAATCATCCCACTCTCCATAATCAGAAAAACCTATTCTTGTTTTTACAGAAATTGTTATATTATCTTTCTTCTCAAATATCTCATAAAAGAATCTGTCTAAAGCTTCAGGGTCCTGTAAAAAACCTGAGCCACGCCCCTTCGATGTTACAGTACCTGAAGGGCAACCAAGGTTTATATTGAATTCACTATAACCCATCTCCTCTATTTCATCTGCAAGCTTTAAAAAATCTTCTGCACTGTTTGTAAGAATTTGCGGTATCAAATATTGTCCCTTATTGTACTCTGAATTCAGTTCCATCAATTCGGATTTGGAAAACCCTTTTTTCATATGTGGTGTAATGAAAGGTGTAAAGAATTTGTCCACTCCGCTAAAATGCTTTATATATACCTTTCTGAAAACATAATTTGTTACACCTTCCATAGGTGCCATGTATATCTGCATAAATCTCCTCAAATCAAAAAATAGAGGGCAAACAACCCTCTATCTAAGTTTATCATTTTATATGCATTTATCAAATATAATTTTTAATTTTTTTCTGTCTGTGATGAATCACTGCTTGGCGGCTCCGGCATTTCAAGTTCATTGCCGTTTGCATCGGTAGGCTTTTGTGGTGGCTCTCCTGTAGAAGGATTTCCTCCCGGACCTCCGTTTCCATCAGGGGCACCCATGCCTCCTTGACCTCCGGGTCCTCCACCGGTACTTTCTCCGATAGTATTTCCACCTGCTGTTATAGTTACCTCATCACTATTATCTCCTGCGGTTACTGTATATGTTTCTCCGGTAGTTAACTTATCTGAAGATATAACTGCAAAACTGAAGGACTTGGCTGCTGTATAGCTCACTACAATGTTACCATTCTTATCGGTTACCTTTATCTCCGTTCCTGCTTCAAGAGTACTTGAATAGTACGCGGTTATAAAGTTCTGTGTTGAGTTGCTTGAAAATGTCTGTGACATCTCCTGAACACCGGTACTTACAAACGTGCCACCTTTAATAGTAGCCTCTCCGTTATAATCAAGTGCAACGTCCGGACCTGAAGTAGCTCCTGATATATATACAGTTCCTCCTTCAATATATACCTGACCGTTTGAATCTATACCGTCTGCTCCGGCATCTACACTCACCACACCGCCAGTAATCTTTAAGTACGTATCGGCCTGGTTCTCCTCTCTATATGCTTCCTTCTCGGCGTCTGTGGCACTGTCATCTATAAGACCTCTTGCATTCAGACCGTCATCTGTTGCAACAATATCAATATTTCCACCGTTAATATCAATAGTAACAGCCTCAAGACCTTCTCCGGCTTTCTCTATATTAATATTTCCGCTGTTTATTACCAACGCACCGTCTGTTGTGATTCCGTCATCTTCCGCATTTATAGTTATATTTGCATTTTCAATAGTAACAGAATCTTTACCCTTTATTGCCTTATCTACTGAATCGATAGTAATATTACCGCCAAGTATAATAAGATTATCTTTGGACTTTATAGCTACCGCATAATTTGAATCAATATTTAGACTTCCGTTTCCATTAATAGTTAGATTATTTTTAACAAAGAGTGTTGCATCAGGCTCATCTTCACCGTCTGCATACTCATAGCTTGTTCCGTCGGTTAAAGTATTTGTTGTACCGTCTACAAGTGTGATTACAATTTTCTTTCCTGTAGCCGCATTGATAGCTGACGATGTGGTATTTGTAATATTTACACCGTTGAATACCAAGTGTACTACACCCTCATCACCTACTTCAGTTATTATCTGTCCGTCAAAATCTCCGCTAAGAACATATGTACCTGCCTTTGTTATTTTAATATTTCCATCTTCAAATGTAGCACCGTCACCTGTGATATTTGCACTACCTGTACTGAGTTCAATCTTCGTGTCCGAGTCTGAGTATGAAGTATTTAGATCTTCATCCGAATATTCACCTACTGTTGTTGTATTTGAAGTATTTGTTGCTGTAGTCTCAGTCTGCTGTGTTGTTGTTTCTGTAGTAGTTGTTGTCTTGTTATTTGAGCAACCTACTATTGCTAATCCAATTGCCATGGTTATAAGCCAAGCACACATTTTCTTTTTATTCTTCTTCATATTTTACCTCGTTTCTAAAATGGGGTTTTTGTTTATGCTCTGTATTATCCACTAAAGACATGTTCAAAATGTGTGCTTCAAGTGTAAAGTTTGTGTTTTTCTTATATTGGTATTTTTATAATTTAATTTTTAATAAAAACAGCTTTCATACCTTTTTAAGTACTGAAAGCTGTCATAATAATAAATTCTATTAATTCTCTCTACCTTCCATAGCATGAACCATATTTACAACAAATTCATGCGTAGGCACTTTAACACCTGCTTTTTTTGCCGCTCTTACTACAGAACCACTTATTGTATCAACCTCTGTTTTTCTTCCGGCACGCAAATCGGCACATATTGATGTGATACCTTCAGGAGATTTTATAGTTACACTTTCTACATCATGTGTTATTTTCTCTTCATCAGCATCAAGCCCGATCTTATGTGCAACTTCAACAGCCTCATGAATCAAAGCCTTAGTCATATTCCAAGCATATTCATTTGATCTGATATATCCAATCTTAACCTGTAATATACCTGTAACTGCACTTAAAGATACATTTGTAAAAAGTTTATTCCATATAAGCTGCTGTATATTATTATGAATCTTTACATTAAATCCACAGCAGTCAAAAGCTGATTTTATATTATTTAAAAATTCTACATTTTCATCTGTAAGCATACCTATATTAGTATTACCAACACCACCTCTTCTAATATGTCCTGCACCTAGTACAGCACCGTTATCTTCAGTAGTTCCAATAATTATATGGCTTTTATCTACGAACTCTCCAAGTATATCTTCATGTCCTGAACCGTTTTGAAGTGTCATTAGATATGTATCTTTTCCTATTATATTTTTATTCCCGTCGAGTGCTGCTTTTGAATATAAAGATTTTACAAACAAGATTACAAGATCCATAACAGGCATTTCTTTACTGTTTGTTACTGCATTTAGTTTGTAAATATTGCTCTTTCCATCCTCATCCAGTGTAAGACCATTCTCATTTATATAATTTATAATAGTTTCGTTTGTGTCTATTAAGTAAACTTCATTATTTAATGAAAGATGACCACCATAAATTGAGCCCATAGCTCCTGCTCCGATTACAGCTATTTTCATAAAAGCGTCTTCCTTTCAAAAGTTTCAATTAACTAAACTCTGCGAGTCCCTCAATAGCATAAGCACGTACAGGACTTGAATCAAGCCCGATTATAGGAAGCGGTGAGTATGACATAAAGAATATATTCTTTTCAAGTAACTCAAGGTTTCTTAAAACTTCAAGGAATACAATATTTTCAGCCAATAATATATCATGGAAAGGCTTAACATCCTCATTACAGTTCTCAATAGAAACACCATCTCCAAATCCTACACATTTTACTTTGTGGTCACTAAACCACTTTGCAGTCTCTCCGTTTACAAATAATCTCTTATCAATCTCTGTATTTGTATCCTTTGTAAATGGTGTAAGCTTATATGAAGAATCAATTATAACAATATCTCCTTCTCTTACCATACTTGCTTCTCTATCAAGATCTGCAGCTGTAATATGTGAATTAGGAGCAACAGTCTCTTTGAAATCTACATAAACAGCTCTTCCAAGGAATGTTGAAAGTGGCAACTCTGCTACACTTGGCCAATTATCATCATGATGGTATGGGCATTCACAATGTGTTCCCAAATGACTCATAATATCTATATTAGTATGAAAGTCAGGAATAGGTCCTCCTGTATTAAAGCGGAACAAGTGACATCTTCTCTTTTCTGTCTCCGGATCCAAGATCTTTGATAAATCTATAAGTCTGAGTCCATTACCCAAATTGAATACTTTTTCCATATTTTTCCTTTCTTGTGGTCATTCCACTAACAATAAATTTATAACAAATCTGATAATATCAGTTTTATTATTATCAATTATATTTTTACCTTAATAACAACTTTTTTAACCGGAATAGATTTTTCTACACTGCATCCCGGCATATGTGCATCTTCCGGCGCTACAACAATAAAGTCTCCAGGATTTAATATCACATATCCATAGTTCTTCGGCATATCATAAAATCTTACATCTTTGTCAGGATTAAAACTATTTTCTTTTAATCCGTCTCTTTTACATATTCCAAAGAGCTCTATCCCGTCTACAAGATATTGAACATCAAAATATAAATCGTGAGTTTCAAATCTCTTCTCTTCCACCGGTAATGTGCTGTATTCTTGAACGTTAGCAACTACAGTTTCTCCCAATATAGGATATTTCCCGGTAACCAATGTCTTTAAATCCTGTTCTTTTAGCCATTTATAGGCAGCCAAAAATTTATCTTCCAAATAATTATATTTTTCAGCTAATTTAACTTCCGAATAAAACATATCCACCTCTTAAAAATCGTTTTATGAAATGTCGATTACATTCAAGTTACCATCTGCTATAGATTGAATTTGAGCCCATATCTGCTCATCAACATTAACTCCGTTTTCCATACTTGCCTGCCTTCTCTTCAATGTATTTTCGCCTGGAGATTGTACAGGTGATTTTGGATCAATAGGATGCGCACTGTCGGCTCTTTTAACTCCGGCATTCCATTTGTTTTGAATTTCTTCTTTTTCTCCAAATAGATAAGGGTCAATAGCAATAAAAACTTGAGAACATCCGGTGCAGCTTCCTCTCTTCTCATCATCCAAATCAGCACCTGTTCTTCCGTTAGCCAATGCAGATGCGAGTAAATCCAGTATTAACGCCATTGATGAGCCCTTCCAATATCCGGTAGGTAAAATTCTCTTGGTTTTTTCTATAGCCGCAGGATCATAGGTTAAATTACCTTCTTCATCAAATCCACCCGGATATGGTAGGTTTTTTCCTGCCAGTCTATATACTCCCAACTTACCGAAGGCATACTGGCTCATTGCCATATCAAGTACTATTTCACCATCTTCTCTTGGAACAGCAACACAAAAAGGATTATTTCCAACACTTGGCTCATCACTGCCCCACATTGGCATACAACTTTCTGTAGCAATCCAGCACATACCTATTTTACCATGTTCTGCAATCTTCCATGCATATGTTCCACCACGCATCCAGTGAGTCGCATTTTTTAATGTTACTAATCCAATTCCATGTTCTTTGGCAAGTTCAGCCGCTCTATTCGCACAAAAAATTGCATTACTTATTCCCGGGCCAAGATTTCCGTCATAATTTTCTGCAAATCCTCTTTGTTTTATCAATATTGGAGCTCCGTGCGGATTTACCCAGCCTTTTTGAATATAATCTACAAATCTGGGAACTCTGTTTGCACCATGGCTTTCTACACCGTCAGCACTTGATTCAGCATGTACCCTGGCACAAATATCAGCTTTATCCTCATTCATTCCGGCATTTATCAACGCTTTTTTTATTGTTTTCATCAATAATTCAAAATCAATTTTTATGCTCATACGTGTTTCCTCTCATCTGTTTACAGAATAATCTATCATCTCCTCATAAAGTCCTGAAGCTTCATTAGTCGAATATCCGTAAACAAGTAATACGTCTAAAAGATATGGTGAAAATTTAATTCCGGAATAACTGAAGGCAAAAGACATAGCAGCTATCTCGCTGAGTGCAATTAAACATGAATCATAGTGAAGGAAACCTAGTGACCAAAGTCGGATCTTTTCAGTTTTAGTATAAATCTCATTCTTATATTTTTCCTCGATACTGTGAAACAGTTCATGAAGCAATAAAACATCAGCAATATTTACAGAACCTAATATATCTTTTATATCATCTTCCTTTATAAATTCTTTTACCTTATTTATAGCATCCATATAAATTCTTATATGATTCGGCTCTCTAAACTCAGCAAATAACACTCTATCGGTGCTTTCCGGTAGAGTAGGGTATTCCACTTCCATTCCAATGGCATTTGCCAATTTCTCAGGTGATAAATTACCATACTCTTTTTTTGACTTATCAGCCCATTCAGCCCCACATTCCCAAGCTTTTTTCATGTAAATTTTTCTTTGATCATCTGAAACTTTACCATCAAGAGGATCTCTTGAAAATGCATACCTATCCCAGTGCAGAAGAGGAATATCAGCCAAATTCCTTAGCATATCCACCAATTCTCTTTTTTCAAAATTTGGCCTCTCATAAAGAACAGTTCTTTGTTTACCAAATATACCGTCAAATAGTGGTTTTAAATCCATAGGTTGTTCGCCCATATATCCTCCAAAGTTTTTTTACATAAATTAAACACTTGTTGTTGAGGCTACAATGATTATTTCTTCATTCATATCTCTATCACCAAGATCCAAATCCATCAGTAAATAAATTTGTTCTAAGTCTACTGCAGAATAATCACTTACTCTAGGTCCATAGCAAACAAAATAATCCGGCCTTATAACTGAATCTGTTTTAAACTCAGCTTGTTCCTTCCAAAGTTCTTCTACAACTTCTTTATAGTTCTCAATTCTACACCTTCTTACAGAACCTGTAGAACATTGTACCTTTATAAATCCTTTTTTATCTACTATTCTTACAGCATTTTTCTCTTTCTTTGTCGCCTCAAAAACAAAGAATTTATCAGTTTTATCTGCTAATCTTATATCTGTAGCATCCTTACCGAAATCTCTTGTTACCAACTCTATAGCTTCAACTTCGTCACATTCCTTTAACAAATCTGTAGATTTTACCTCTGTTGAACCTGTAGCTATTGCAGTAACCTTTCCGGTTTGAGAATCTATCTCCACATGTACTTCTATAGAATCAGGATCTGCACCTGAGTTAATCGCGCTGTCAATAGCCTCTTTCTTAAGTTCTCTAATATCTTCCTGTGACGGATTCGGTATAACTCTTTCAACTACATCCCTTACCATTGCAAGAGCAACACCTATTGAGGAAATAACTTCAGCGTTTTCAGGAATATCATAATCAAGTCCAAGCTTTGCAGCACAATATGGAACCAATGCAGCCGCACCACCTCCGCAGCCTACAAGTTTCATAGTATCGTGATCAAGCTGATATTTTTCCGCTAACGCATTAATACATGCCGATACCTTCTCATAATCCTTATCAAGTATCTTTGTCGCAAGCTGTTCCACAGTTATACCAAACTTATCTGCAACCGGTTGCATAGCTTTTCTTGCCGCATTTGCATTACCGAAAGCAAAGAACTTTTCATCTACAAGTCCAAGTACATTAGCGGCGCAAGTATTTGTAAAACAAATCCTCTTTCCATTTTCAAGCTTTATAACACAATAATCAGCAGGGTCTCCCTTCTTCGGGCTCACCAGTTCAATCTGTGGGTTCACAATCTCTTCTTCCGGAGTAAAGCAAGCATATTCACATCCGGCAATATGTGCTGAACGTGGACCTACATCAACAACATCTTTGTCGCTGATTCTAACCATTGATCCTCCGGCACATCCTAATATTCTGACATCAAGTGAGTTGATATATGTATCATGTCCACCAATTTTTGCATAATCCACACCCGGTCTACCGTTTTTAATTACACCTATATTAGTAGTAGTTCCACCAACTTCAAAGTATATAGCATTTGATGCTCTAAGATACATGAGTGACCCCATTACAGAAGCCGCAGGTCCTGAAAGTGCTGTCAAAATAGGACGTTTTCTCATTTCATTTATTTCCATAACACCACCGTCACCACGCATTATCATAAGAGGTACTGAGACTCCGGCTTCTCTTACTGATGTCTCTGTAGCATTAGCTGTTCCCATCATCTTAGGTAAAATAGATGCATTTATAGCCGCAGTTCTTGTTCTTCTTGTAAGTCCATATAGCTTTGTAATATCTGAAGCCATTGTAACAGGAATATTCTTCTTAGAAGCCAAATCATGTATCTTCTGCTCTTCTTCCATACTGTCTACACCGAAAGCCATAGAAGCAACAATAACATTGGTGCCTTGGTTTATAAGATCATCTATATTCTGATTGATAACATCATCGGTAAGCTGCTTCTTTTTAATAAAAGTATTAAAAACTTTTATCACTCTTCCAACCTTCTCATCAAGTACGATGTCTTTAAGTTTAAGCTGCCTTTTTGCTAAAAACCCTTCAAGACCACCACCTGCAATTCCTATAATACCTACATTAGCAACATCACCTTCTATAAATGCATTTGTAGCCTGAGTAGTGGAATGGGCTACGAAAACAACATCTGAAGGATCTATATTGAAATTTCTCAGACAATTTCTAAAGCTTTCTACAACACCTGCAGCTACTCCATTCTTGTCATCATGTGTTGTTTTAACCTGGTCTTTACCAATAATCTCATGCGTCTCATTATCCATGGCTACACATTTTGTATGTGTTCCGCCTACATCAATTCCCATACGGACTTTTCTGTTTCCCATTGCTTCTACCCTTCTATATATTTATAGTTTATGAGATGCCAATATATTGGCATCTCACTAAAATTATTTAACAGCTGACATTAACCATGTAGCGCCAAGACTTCCAAGTAATATAAATGTAGCTACGTATTGCAAAATACCTGCAAAATATGCGTTTGGAATAGACAACTTTAAGAAATCCTTTGATTCTACCTTTGTATATGCAAGTCCCCACGCTACCCATGACTGTGTAATACATGATCCTATATTTACAGTAATTGTTGGAATTGCAAATATTGCATATAAGAACGGCACTGAGAAATCACCAATATGCATTACAACTCCCAAAGTTGCAGCGCCACAACCTACAAGTGTCATTGGTCCTCTGAAAAGTCCCATAAACAGTAGTACTGCAAAAACTATACAAAGAACAAGCTCATTCTTTGGGAATACACCGCCAAGTACAACCTTAAAATAAGGTGCTGCATATGAAGCAACCTGATTAAACATAGGTAATGTCAAAAGGAAACCTACAAGCGGTGCTGTATCTACTACACCATCATAATATAATTTATTTACAAGCTGACAGTTTTCTTTGAAACTACCCTTCATTTTTCCGCAAAGGAATAATGCTGCAAATCCTGCAATAACAAATCCACCAATAACTGAAAAATCAAGCCAAATCTTCAATACAACAGGCACTATAGGAAGTATAAGTGTATAAAACGGTGCATTTTTCTGCTGAACACCCTTATTTGTTGTAGCCGCCCACGCATGTGATGTTTTTGATTTTGCCAGATAAACTCCTGACAAAATAGTCGTAGTTAATAAAAGTATAATAAGTGCCACATATCCCCACTTTGTAGCATACCATCCGAGAGTAAACTCAGGCATTTGCTCTGGAGTGATAAAAAAAGCCCTATACTGTGCAAAGTTTACAGGATTTATATATATTCCGGCAGCTACAGAGCCCATAAAAGAGAACATTGCGATAGCCTTTGGTACACCAAGTGACATAAGAATAGGTAAAACAATAACACCTATCGCAATTACAGGACCTGCTCCTGTCATTGCAGTAAAGATAATTGCCGTTACAATGTTAAGAAGTGTTATCGTTACCATTGGCTTGTCGCCACCAAGTTCAACAGTTTTTCTTATTAGTGTAGAAGCTATACCTGTCTCCATAAGTACACGGCCAAACCATGCACCCCAACAAACATTAACCAAAGTTGTACCCCAACCTTCAGGTGCACTTTGAAAAATCTTGTTTAAAGCTGTCATAACACCCTTTATTCCGCTAAACTGTAGCGCTTCATTCTGTGCAAGGAAATCAGCACTTGCACCAAGAG
>CAKAQP010000085.1 GCA_916720285.1 uncultured Lachnoanaerobaculum sp.
ACTTTGACGATTTCAATAAACAGTCTTGTAAGAAAGGGCTATGTCATAAAGGAGAGGTCTGAGAAGGATAAGAGAGTGGTTTTTGTGAACCTCTCATCAAAAGGTGAAGCGGCTTTTTCAAGAAATGAAGAGCTGTATGATCAGATGGTCAATTCAATGCTTGAAGACTTGGAAGACAATGAAATGGACATATTGATGAAATCATTATTAAAAGTAAACAGATGTATTAAACAGAATAAAGCTTAAAAAGTATATCGGTAATAAATACGGATATCAAGATGGAGGATTTTATTCTTCATATTTTAGATATAATAGAAATTGTAAGAAGGCGGAATGACAAATGAGTAAGAAACCATATTATATAACAACGGCTATTGCCTATGCTTCAGGAAAGCCACATATCGGAAACACATACGAGATAATATTGGCTGATGCAATAGCAAGATTCAGAAGAGAAGAAGGACTTGAGGTTTTCTTTCAGACAGGAACAGATGAGCACGGTCAAAAAATAGAAAACAAGGCAAAGGATGCAGGTATTACTCCAAAGGAGTACGTAGACAATGCGGCAGGACAGATCAGAAAAATCTGGGATATGATGAATACATCATATGACAAGTTTATAAGAACTACAGATGAAGACCATAAAAAACAGGTTCAAAAAATTTTTAAAAAATTCTATGATCAGGGTGATATATATAAGGGATTCTACGAGGGCATGTATTGTACAGCCTGTGAGTCATTCTTTACAGATTCCCAGCTTGTTGACGGAAAATGTCCGGACTGTGGCGGTGATGTATATCCTGCAAAAGAGGAAGCATACTTCTTTAAGATGAGTAAGTATGCGGACAGACTCATTAAACATATCAATGACCATCCTGAGTTCATACAGCCTGTTTCAAGAAAAAATGAGATGATGAATAACTTCCTTTTACCGGGACTTCAGGATCTTTGTGTAAGCAGGACAAGTTTCACATGGGGAATACCTGTTGATTTTGACACTAAGCATGTTACTTATGTATGGCTTGATGCACTTTCAAACTATATAACAGGTATCGGATATGATGTTGACGGTGAGAGCAGTGAGAGATTTAAAAAGTTCTGGCCTGCAGATCTTCATCTTATAGGTAAGGATATTATAAGATTCCATACAATATACTGGCCTATATTCTTAATGGCGCTTGATCTACCGCTTCCAAAGCAGGTTTTCGGTCATCCATGGCTTTTACAGGGTGAAGGAAAGATGAGTAAATCAAAGGGAAATGTTCTTTATGCGGATACATTGGTTGATTTCTTCGGAGTGGATGCTGTGAGATATTTTGTTTTACATGAGATGCCTTTTGATAATGACGGTGTTATAAGCTGGGATTTGATGGTGGAAAGATTCAACTCCGACCTTGCAAATGTACTTGGAAACCTTGTCAGCAGAACTATATCTATGACAAACAAGTATTTTGACGGAGTTTTGACCGATGCAAAAGATGAGAGTGTTGCAGGTTCTACAGAAACAGATACCGATTTAAAAGATGTGGTGCTTATGTCTGTTGAAAAGGTTGAAAAGAAGATGTCCGAACTTCGTGTTGCGGATGCCATCACAGAGATATGGACACTGTTTAAGAGATGTAACAAGTACATTGACGAGACTACACCTTGGATTCTTGCAAAAGAAGAGGATAAAAAGGCCAGACTTCAGACTGTTTTATACAATTTGGCAGAGTCAATATCTATAGGTGCTTCATTACTCTACAGCTTTATGCCTGAGACATCCGAAAAGATACTTGACATGTTCGGAACAAACAAGAGAAGCCTTGAAGATATGAATAAATTCGGACTTCTTATGAGTGGAACGAAGGTTGTAAAAGAGCCTGAAATATTATTTAAGAGACTTGATCTTGAGGAAGTGTTAAAGCAGGTAGAGGCTTTAAATCTCGGCGGAAATACTGAAAAGAAAGAGCCTGAGGTAGAGGGTATTGATGTAAAGGCAAAGGATACTATAGAGTATGATGACTTTGCAAAGCTTCAGATACAGGTAGGACAGGTTATAAAATGTGAAGAAGTTCCTAAGTCAAAGAAACTTCTATGCTCACAGGTACAGATAGGAAGTACAACAAGACAGATTCTAAGCGGTATCAAGCAGTGGTATTCTGCAAAGGATATGGTAGGAAAGCAGGTGCTTGTTGTTACAAATCTTGCACCGAGAAATATTGCAGGACTTGAGAGTCAGGGTATGATACTTATGGCTGAGGATGATGCCGGAAATGCGGTTTTGGTATCACCTGAGAAGAATATAAAGACAGGTTCTGAAATAGCATAAATATTATTGTGTGGGGAATGCTTTTCTTTGCGTTCCCCGATTTTTAAAAGCGCATAAAGGTGAATGTGTTGGAAAAAATAAAGATAAAGTTTTTTTCTTCAGCGGTACTGAAGTATATAGCAATGGTTACAATGCTTATAGATCATATAGGAGCAAGCGGATTGATATTCTTAATGTTTAATATAGGCATTTCCATGAGGATGTACTATATTTCAAGGATGATAGGACGTGTAGCCTTTCCTATATACCTGTTCTTACTGGTTGAAGGATTTGTTCACACGAAAAACATAAAAAAATATATAATCAGACTTACATTATTTGCGATACTTTCAGAAGCACCGTTTGATATGGCATTTTGGGGCGGTTTTGTTAATATGCAACATCAAAATGTAATGTGGTCATTGCTTATATGTGTTATCATGCTTTGCGGGATAAAAAAATATCCGGATTTCAGTGTGATTTTTGTAGGTATAGGATGTTTTACGGCATGGCTTATAAAGTCCGATTATGAGTATATCGGACCTTTGGCTGTAGGATGTATGTATTTATTCAGAGAAAGAGCGGTATATAAAAATATTGCTACGGCAATTATTTTCTCATTTGAACCGCCGGCATTATTCAGTCTTATACCGATAAATATGTACAATGGTGAGAAGGGAAAGAGTTTAAAATACTTATTCTACTTCTTTTATCCTGTACATTTGTTGGCTTTGGTTTTAATTAAGAATATTTTGCGATAAAAAATATTACATAAATTTTAAGAAAATATTACATGGACAAAAAAGAAGATTTATATATAATAGATACACATGCTCATTATGATGATGAAGCATTTGAAGAAGACAGGGACGAACTTTTAAAAAGCTTTGAAGCTAAAGGTATAAAGAGAGTTGTAAATATCGGTGCTTCAATGGAAAGTTCAAGAAACAGTATCGCATTGGCAAAGGAATATCCTTTTGTTTATGCTGTAGTGGGAATTCACCCGTCTTGTGCAGAAGAAATCTCAGATAAAAATATTTCTTTACTTGAAGAAATGTCTTTTGATGAGAAGGTAGTGGCTATCGGAGAAATAGGACTTGACTATTACTATGATGAGCCGGATAAAGAGATACAAAAAAAGTGCTTCAGAGCACAGCTTAACTTGGCAAAGAGGTGTGATTTGCCTGTAGTTATACATTCAAGAGATGCCGCAAAAGACACTCTTGATATCTTGAAGGAATTTGAAGGAGTCAAGGGAGTTATACATTGCTATTCTTATAGCAAAGAAATGGCCAGGGAATTTATAAAACTTGGATATGTACTGGGTATTGGCGGTGTGGTTACATTTAAAAATGCAAAAAAGCTTGAGGAAACTGTAGAAGAGATTTCTTTTGAAGATTTTGTGCTTGAAACCGACTGTCCGTATTTATCCCCTGTACCTAACAGAGGGAAGAGAAATTCTTCACTGAATTTGACTTACATTATAGATAAATTAAGTGAGATAAAGGGAGTATCAAAAGATTTTATTATAGAGAAGTCTTTTGAGAATGCAAAAAGATTGTATCCTAAGATGAAATAATGAGTTTTCATTATACTCACATAGAGTGAGATGGAGATTAAAATGACAAATATTGCTAATCCGGCAAATACTATAGAAATAATCAAAAAATACGATTTCAACTTTCAAAAGAAATTCGGACAAAATTTTTTGATAGATACACATGTTTTAGATAAAATATGTCTTGCATCTGGACTCGGTAAAAATGATTTGGCTATTGAAATAGGTCCCGGAATAGGTGCGTTGACACAATACCTTGCAAATGCCGCAAAGGCGGTTGTTGCTATTGAGATTGATAAAAATTTATTGCCGATATTAAATGAAACATTGGCAAATTACGAAAATATAAGTATAATAAATGCTGATTTTCTAAAAGTTGATTTGGAAAAGCTGATTGAGGAGTGTAGGCAAAAATACGGTGACTTTGAAAATATAAGGATTGTTGCAAATTTGCCATACTATATCACCACTCCTATAATTATGAATGTACTTGAGTCACATATTCATATTGACAGTATTACAGTCATGATACAAAAGGAAGTTGCTGACAGAATGCAGGCATTGCCCGGAAGCAAAGATTACGGAGCATTGTCTTTGGCTGTACAGTATTACTCGGATCCGTATATCGTAGCATTTGTTCCGCCTAATTGCTTTATTCCAAGACCTAAGGTCGGCTCAAGTGTTATACGTTTGGATATTTATAAAGAAAAACCTATCAAGGCAGTTGATGAAAAATTGATGTTTCAAATTATTCGTGCCGGATTTAATCAAAGAAGAAAGACTTTGGTAAACTCACTCGGTAATTTTGAAGGTCTTAATTTTTCAAAAGAGAAGATAATTCACGCTTTGTCATTGCTTGGAAAGTCTGAAAAGATAAGAGGTGAAGCTCTTACTTTAGAGGAGTTTGCAAAATTGGCAGGATATTTAAAAGAGAGCATATAAATTTTGACAAGGAAGAGAAGATGAGCAAGAAAAAAAAGAATGAATTTTTACGAAGTGTAAAAGATAGAGTAGAAACTATACAGGACATGGATAAAAGTAAAAAGATAATGGCCGGAGGAGTCATAGGTATAGTTGCTTTGGCGGCAATTATAGGTGTGTCTATGTCCGGAAAGAGTGCAAGAAGTGTTGTTACCGAAACAACTGCTTCTGTTGAGAGTTCAACTACAGCGGCCCCGGTTGCGGCGGCACAGGTAATGCCAATGGAGAAGGCCGGAAATGAATTTCCTTCACTTGGGATTGAAGTGGAAACGGAGGAACCGAGACCTGAACTTTTGGAAGAGGGTGTACAGCACTCATATATAGAAAAGGTGCAGGAAAGACTTATGCAGCTTGGCTTTATGGACAATGACGAGCCTACAAATTACTTCGGTGAGGTTACAAAGGCGGCCGTAATGATTTTTCAAAGACAAAACGGTCTTGCACAGGACGGTATTATCGGACCTTCAACATTACCTCTTTTGATGGACGAGAATGCAAAACATTATGCGGCTAAGCTCGGTGATGTCGGTGAGGATGTTAAAAGAATACAGAATCGTCTGTATGAACTTGGATATCTGGCTTCTGCAGATATGATTACAGGTACATATGATGAGAAAACGCAAGAAGCCACATTAAAGCTTCAGCAGGTAAACTCTTTAAGTGAGGACGGTAAGGTCGGAAGTGAGACCATGAACCTCTTATATTCCGATGAGATAAAGGCAAATACACTTTCACTTGGAGAGCATAGTGAATTGGTACAAAATATTCAAAACAGACTGTTTGAGCTGGGTTATCTTACTACACGACCTGACGGTACATATGGTAAGGATACCGAGCTTGCCGTAAGAGTATTCCAGTCAAAGAATGACCTTGTTGTGGACGGGTACCTCGGACCTTCTACAAGAGCTGTTATACTTTCAAGTGAAGCAAAAGCAAACGGTCTCAGTCTTGGTGATGAAAACGAGCAGGTTGCAAGACTTCAAAGTCTTTTGGCTAAGGCCGGATATTTAAATGAATCAAATGCAACAGGATATTTCGGAGAACTTACAGAATCGGCATTAAAGAGATTCCAAAGCAATAACGGACTTTCTGCAGACGGTAGAGCCGGAGCACAGACATTTGCCAAGTTGAGTTCGGGAAATACAAACGGACCTTCAAGAAATGATTCCTCAAACGGTGGAAAGTCCGACAAAAAATCAGGTGGAGGAAGCTCGGGCGGCGGAGGTTCATACTCAGGCAGCGTAGGAAATATGATAAGTATTGCTTCATCAAAAATCGGAAGTCCGTATGTATGGGGAGCAAAGGGATCAAACTCATTTGACTGTTCGGGATTTGTATACTGGGTTCTTAAGCAGATGGGAGTAGGACAGTCATATATTACATCTTCAGGATGGAGAAATCCGGGAAGATATACAAGAATAAGTTCATTCTCAGATATACAGGCAGGAGATATCGTAGTAGTTTCAGGACATGTCGGTATAGCTGCCGGCGGCGGTGAGATAATAGATGCTTCATCTTCAAGAGGTAGAGTAAAGAGAAGCAGTATGTCAAGCTGGTGGAGAAATAACTTTATAGTTGCTTGGAGAATATTCTAATATTTAAAGTCTATATCTGTTTCGGATATAGACTTTTTTTGTTGATTAATTTAGATTGTAAAAAAACTGCTCTAAATATATAATATTTTTATAAAACATTGAAAGGAACAAGTAGATGATTGATTATACCGAAGGTGCCGGCGTTCAATATCATATTGGCGTAGGCAAGGGTGATGTGGGAAAGTATGTAATACTTCCGGGAGATCCGAAAAGATGTGAAAAGATTGCCGCATATTTTGATGATGCAAAACTTGTGGCGGACAGCAGAGAGTATGTGACATATACAGGTTATCTGGACGGTGTAAAGGTTTCCGTAACTTCAACAGGTATCGGAGGACCTTCATCGGCTATAGCACTTGAAGAGCTTGTAAGATGCGGTGCCGATACTTTTATAAGAGTAGGAACCTGTGGCGGAATGAAGCTTGATGTATGCGGTGGTGATTTGGTAATAGCTAACGGAGCTATAAGAATGGAAGGTACAAGTAAAGAGTATGCCCCTATAGAATTTCCGGCAGTGGCTGATTTTGATATAATTACCGCATTAAAAGAAGCGGCCGACAAACTGAAATACAAGTCACATATTGGAGTTGTTCAGTGTAAGGACGCATTCTACGGTCAGCATGAACCTGAAAATAAGCCTGTAAGCTATGAACTTGTAAATAAATGGGAGGCTTGGCTTAGGCTTGGTACATTGGCTTCGGAGATGGAGTCTGCAGCATTGTTTACAGTGGCATCATATCTTGGCGTAAAGGTCGGATCGATATTTTTGGCAATTGCAAATCAGGAAAGAGCAAAGGCCGGCCTTAGCAATGAGCAGGTACATGATACAAGTAAAGCTATTGAGACGGCTGTTGAAGCTATCAGAATACTGATAAAAAAAGAGCAGTTAAAATAAATAGATTAAAAGATTAAATCTATTTAATATTACATTTAAATATAACAACTTGATTACAAATAATTTATGATATATACTTAAAATGTTATTCAAATATAATATTTATATTCGTTTTTAAGGAGGAAAAAATGAAAAAAAGATTATTGGCTATCGGTATGGCGGCACTTATGGGACTTTCACTTGTTGCTTGTTCTTCAGGTTCAACTGAAAGCACAAAGGCTGAGAGCACTGAGAAGGCACAGGAGAGCAAGGACGGTGACAAGAGTAGTGCAGCTGAAGAGAAGAAGGCATCTACAGATTTAAAAATAGGTATGGTAACAGATGTCGGCGGTGTAAATGACGGATCATTTAACCAGTCAGCATGGGAAGGCCTTCAGAGAGCACAAAAAGAGCTTGGAATACAGGCAAAGTATCTTGAGTCAAAGACAGATGCCGATTATATTCCAAATATTGAAACATTGGTGGATGATGACTATGATCTTATCATCTGTATCGGATACCAGTTGGCAGACGCTTTAAGAACTGAGGCTGAGGCTAATCCTGATAAGAAATTTGCAATTGTAGATGACGCTTCAATAGAGCTTGACAATGTTGCGTGCCTTATGTTTGAACAGGCACAGGCATCATATCTCGTAGGATATATTGCAGGAAAGACAACAAAGACAAATACTACAGGTATTGTTATCGGTATGGCAACAGATGTTATGAACGAATTCGGATACGGATATCTTGCAGGTGTTAAGGATGCGAATCCCGATGCAAATATTTTACAGAACAATGTAAACAGCTTTGCAGATACAGGTGCAGGTAAGACAGCAGCAAACAACATGGTGGCAAATAATGCAGACGTTATTTTCCATGCGGCAGGCGGTACAGGACTTGGAGTTATCGATGCATGTAAGGAAGCGGGAATTTGGGCTATCGGTGTTGACTCGGATCAGTCAAAGGTTGCTCCTAAGACAATTCTTACATCAGCTATGAAGAGAGTTGACAATGCAGTGTATGATGAGGCAAAGGCTGTACTTGACGGTGAATATAAGTCCGGAGTTAAGACTTATACATTAAAGGACGGCGGTGTTGATATAGCACCTACAACAGACAATCTTCCTGAAGAACTTCTTAAGGAAGTTGAAGATGTTAAGGCAAAGATTGTAGCAGGAGAAATCAAGGTTCCAAACAACAAGGCTGATTTTGAAGCTAAGTATGGTGATATCTACGAATTGGATTAATTAATCTGTTTATTATTAAAGGGCAGCAATCAGCTGCCCCCTTAAACATATCTACGAATTTCGTAGGTATATTTAAGGGGATACCCTTATAGAATGGAGTAATATGAGAGATATCAGTTTAGATAAGGTAAATGAAATAAGAGAGAGAATGCTTGAGACTGTAAAGACTGCAAGCCTCACACATGAGCAAAAAGTAGCTACCATGGCAAACCATGCGGATTCACTTCTTGAAGTTTTGGACAAGCCGGAAGGACTTGATGAGTTACTTGATGCCGAGATAGATAGTCAATGTATATGTGATTTGTTTGAAGGACATGCTCCTATGAGACCCAGATATATAATACCTGATTATGCAAAGTTTATGAAGGAAGGAAGTAAGTTCCTTCAGATTGATCCGCCGAAGGATTTATATGAAGCGTTGAATTCACTGCTTATTTTCTATCGCCATGTACCGAGTGTAACAAACTTTCCGGTATATGTGGGACAACTTGATGAATTGCTTGAGCCTTTTGTGCATGATGTGGACAGAGATTTGGCTAAGAAGATGATAAAGCTTTTCTTTATCAATATGGACAGAACTATTTTGGATTCATTTTCACATGCAAATATAGGCCCAAAGGACACTTTGGCGGGAAGATTGATACTTGAAGTTGAGGCCGAACTTGAGCAGGCAGTTCCAAATATCACACTTAAGTATGATCCTGAAGTTACAAGTGATGAGTTTGCTCTTATGGGAATAAATACCGCACTTCACAGTGCAAAGCCTTCATTTGCAAACCATAAGATGTTTACAAGTGAGTTTGGCGAAAGATATGTTATTGCAAGTTGCTATAACGGCTTGCCTCTTGGCGGAGGTGCATATACTCTTTCAAGATTGATCATAAAGAATATCGCAAAAAGAGCCAAGAACATAGAGGATTTCAAGACAAATACTTTGCCTTATGTAATGGATATTATGGCAAGATATATGGATGAAAGAATCAAGTTTGAAGTTGAAGAGAGCGGATTCTTTGAAAACAACTTCCTTGCGAAAGAAGGCTTTATAAAGAGAGAGAGATTCTCGGCAATGTTCGGTATGGTAGGTCTTGCAGAAGCTGTAAATATTCTTCTTGAGAAAGAAGGAATTGAAGGCAGATACGGACATAGTGAGGTTGCAGACAAATTGGCTGTAGAAATAATGGATATTATAGATGAGTTTAATAAAAA
>CAKAQP010000086.1 GCA_916720285.1 uncultured Lachnoanaerobaculum sp.
TTCTTCTGTGCTCCTGCAAGTCCCTTCTCACGAAGGAAGTCAACTGCCGCATCCATATCTCCATCAGTTGCAGCGAGGGCCTTCTTACAGTCCATCATTCCTGCGCCTGTCATCTCTCTTAACTCTTTTACCATTGCTGCTGTTACTGCTGCCATTGTAAAACCTCCTAAACATTTATAAATATGACAAGTTGCAAAGCGGTAAAACCCTCTTTGCAACCCGTCTATAACTCAAATCTCTTTAAAATTAGAACTGTCTGTCGTCCAATTCTTCCTTATCAGGTGCAAATGTCTCACCCTCAAGTGAATCATCGGCAACGTCTTCTGATGTTGAAAGAATCTCACCCTGATTTGCCTCGATAACAGCATCTGCCATCTTAGCTACGATAAGCTTTACGGCACGGATAGCATCATCATTTCCCGGGATAAGGTAATCAAGCTCGTCAGGATCACAGTTTGTATCACAGATACCGATAAGCGGAATACCTAAAGTATGAGCCTCCTGAACACAGATTCTCTCCTTCTTTGGATCTATAATAAATATAGCGTCAGGAATGTTCTTCATATCCTTGATACCGCCGAGGTTCTTCTCAAGCTTCTCCCATTCCTTCTTTAACTGAATAACTTCCTTCTTTGGAAGTAAATCAAATGTACCGTCTTCGCTCATCTCTTCCAACTGACGAAGTCTCTTGATTCTTGACTGGATTGTCTTAAAGTTTGTAAGCATTCCGCCAAGCCATCTCTCGTTAACATAGTACATTCCGCAACGCTCAGCCTCTTCCTTGATAGCGTCCTGTGCCTGCTTCTTTGTTCCTACGAAAAGGATCTTTCCACCATCCTTAGCTATGTCTGACATAGCATTGTATGCTGTATCAACCATACCTACACTCTGCTGAAGATCGATAATGTGAATACCGTTTCTCTCTGTGTAGATATATGGAGCCATCTTAGGGTTCCATCTTCTTGTCTGATGTCCGAAGTGAACACCTGCCTCAAGTAACTGCTTCATTGAAATAACACTCATTGTTTTTCTCCTTTGGTTTTTCTTCCATCAAGCTTAAGAAAAGGACCTATGGCACCTCTTTCCCTATTCACTTGATGTGCTTATTTAGCTATAAAATTTTATCATAATATTCATCATATTGCAACTCTTCTTTTTTATTACCATGATACAAAATAAGACATAGTATGAATCCCGCAGCAGCGCCTGCCACATGCGCGGCATTATCCACACCTGTAGTCCTGAATCCTGTATAAAGCATAAGTGCAAGAGAGATTGCTATCTGTTGTACACTTAAATCCTTTATTCTTCCTCTGTTTACAAGTAAAGCATATAAAAGCGCTCCCACTATACCGAATATCGCACCTGAAGCACCGGCACTTACAGCCACATCACCTGTGTAGGTCTGAAACCAATCCGAACCTATATTGGCAAGTATACCTGAGAACATATATATAATGAAGAATCTCACATGTCCAAGTATATCTTCAAGCTTTCCTCCAAGCAGTACCAAAATAAGCATATTGTTGACTATATGTTCTATTCCGAAATGCATAAACATGGAAGTGACAAGTCTGTAATATTCACCGTTTTTAATGTTCTCCGGAAAAGCCGCACCGTATTTCAGCATTACCATGGTATTTTCAGAGCCGCCATGGGCTTCAAGGAAGATAAAGTATATAATATTTACAATGATAATACTGATTGCGACATAATTTTTCTTACCTATTCCAAATTCCATTATCTTATACACTCTGCTATTTTCTTTGCTGTCTCTTTTTTTAATTCCTTATCCGACTGTCCCGGTACCCAACTTACAATACTTGAAGCATCGTCATATCTCGGTATTACATGTATATGGCAGTGGAAAACCGTCTGACCTGCGCTCTCCCCTGTATTTGCGAGTGTGTTAAATCCTGTAGCTCCTAGAGCCGCCATAGAAGCCTTACCCAGTTTTGCAGCCAAAACAATTGCCTTTCCGGCTATATCCTCACCAAGTTCCGTGATATCTCTTGCATGTGTCTTCGGTAATATAAGCATATGTCCCTTGCTTGCAGGTGATAAATCAAGTATTACCTTAAAATTGCCGTCTTCAAAAACCGTATCTGAAGGAATCTCTCCGTTTGCTATTTTACAAAAAATACAATCCATATTTACCTCACTTTAATCATTATTAGTCCACTCAGGTTCCTGCGGTGTTTCAAAAGTTCCCTTTATATTTGTATCACCGTCTATTGCCACAAGTACTCCTGCGGAATTGGTCTTATACTCGACCTTGTCTGCATCTTTTACCTTACCGTTTGATACTATCTTACCTGACGAGTTCACTACATAGTTCGTAGTACCGCTTCCGCTCTCATTCGGAACCGCAAAAACCTGATACTTTAAGGACTCATTTGCTTTTACAAGTCTGCCCTTGTAATAAAGCTTGTGATCCTTTGTACCTGTCAGTCCCCTACCTGTTGAAGTCTGGAAAAAATACTCCTCCGACTTGCCGGTTCCGTCCTTTATTGTTTGCTTACCCTTCATGAGATAGCATTGTGACTCATTTCCGAAATAGTATGCCGAATAAGTATTTCCCTGGTAAACCTTTTGAATACCGTATACCGGTGTACCGTTTTTATTAAACAGATACTGATTTCCCTTTATTTTTTGCAAATCACTTGCATACAATTTTTCATTCTTTGATGCAACAGGTTCTCCTGTGGATGAAAAGTAGAACCATTCAACTGTATGATTGTACTCTCCTAGGAGCTCCTCAGGCGGCTCTGTGGAATACCAGCCTGTTCTTAGAGTTCCGTCCTCATTCATATACTTAAAATTTTTGATGGTAGGATTTGAACCCCCGGAAGTCTGTACCCAGCCTGTAACAAGCTCTCCGTTCTCATTGAAAGCATATCTTACACCGTCTATCTTCTTCTCTCCGTATTTTGATCCGTTTGTAAGTACAGGCTTAAACTTCTTTCCTGTATTTGTAAAGTAGAACCACTTTTCATTCGAGGATGAATTCGGTCCTGTTCTTCTTTCTCCCTCATCATTTGGCGGCATAAGTTTGTACCAGCCGGTCACCATGGTTCCGTCACTTTTTATATAGTAGTTGTCATCAAGTATCCACCCGGTAAGCATCTTTCCTTCTTCATCAAAGTAATAGTATTGATTGTTTATGCTCTTCCAATTCCCTTTGACCGCTTTACCTCCGGCCTGAAAATAAGCCCAGTAATCTTCACCTCTGTCCTTTAACTTTCTCCAACCTTCTACTATAAGTCCCTGATTGTCAACATAGTATTTGTCATCGTCCACCCAGCTGTCGGTTGCCATAACACCGGCATCATTTAGATAACGCCATTTGTCATCGGCACCTTTTCTCCACTCATTTGTTATTTTATTATTATTACTGTCCAGGTAAGTCCAGTCTGAACCTGATTTTGCCCAACCTTCTGCATATGCGCTTAAGGGCGTTGCCAAAAGTAAACTGAAAGTCAAAACCGGTAAAAGTATTCTCTTTTTCATATCCTACTCCATATCGTTTATGCTCGTTAAAGTTTATTTAATTCCATGCACTCTTTTGTACCATATATTATACACTACAAGGTTGTATTTT
Source organism: uncultured Lachnoanaerobaculum sp. (assembly GCA_916720285.1). Taxonomy (GTDB): domain Bacteria; phylum Bacillota; class Clostridia; order Lachnospirales; family Lachnospiraceae; genus Lachnoanaerobaculum. The sequence goes on from CAKAQP010000086.1 coordinate 3,602, forward strand.
TCATTACATTTACCTTAACTAACACAAAAAACCCGTCTCTGTCTTAGACAAAAACGGGTTTTGTTATATTTTTTGTAAATTTTATTCTACAACGTAAGGAAGAAGAGCTATATGTCTAGCCTTCTTGATAGCTACTGTGATTTCTCTCTGATGCTTAGCACAGCTTCCTGAAATTCTTCTTGGAAGGATTTTTCCTCTCTCTGAAATATATTTTCTAAGAGTTGCCACATCTTTATAATCAATAGCCTTTTCCTTATCACTACAGAATGCACAAACTTTCTTTCTCCTGCGTAATCCGTTAGCAGGTCTTCTTCTAGAGCCTTCTGCTCTGTCAGCCTTGTTAAATGCCATGATAAAGTCCCCTTTCTTAATTTTAACCTAGTTAAATGGTAGACCCTCGTCATCAACTCCGTCCGGAATATTCATAAATCCGTCTGTACTCGCCGATGCCGGTGACGGTCTTGTAGAAGCCTGATAGCTGCTTGAGCCATCGCTTGCTCCCTTACTGTCTGCAAATTCCTGAGTATCTATAATGACCTCAGTTGTATAAACTTTTTGACCTTCTTTGTTGGTATAACTTCCTGTCTGAATACGACCTGAAACCAATACTCTCATTCCCTGTCTAAAATATCTCTCTGCAAACTCGCCGGCTTTATCAAATGCAACACATGGTATAAAGTCTGCGTTCTGTTCAGATGAGTCTCCACGTTTGAAACCTCTGTCTACTGCAAGAGTATATCTTGCAATTGCCATAGATCTCTCACCACTTGAATATCTTACTTCCGGGTCTCTTGTTAGTCTGCCCATTAATATGGCTCTGTTCATACAATCTCTCCTTTATATTAAGCTTACTGCTTAACGACTAGGTATCTCACAACTGATTCCATGATACGAACATTTGCCTCTAACTCGTTAGGACAATTGTTATCCTCTGACTGGAACTTAATGAAATAGTAGAATCCTTCTTTTTGTTTGTTAATGTCATAGGCAAATCTCTTCTTACCCCAATCATCGACATTTACAATGCTTCCACCAAATCTTGTGATGTAGTTTTGAACTTTCTCCAGAGCTTCCGCTCTTGCATCATCTTCAAGCTTACCATTAAGCACTAATGCTAATTCATATGTACTTGTCATTTCTTACCTCCTCTTGGTCTCTGGCCTTTGATATCGATATCAAAAGCAAGGATTATGTGTCACAGTACTTAATAATATCATAGTTTATTTTTTATTGCAAGCGATAAATCATTATCTTTTTCTGCATTGTTTTATCGACTGTTTTTCATTATAATAATTTATACAAATAAAGTTTTTAGGAGCATTACTATGTTAATACAGTTTAGTGTCACCAATTTTCGCTCTATAAAGGATAAAGTTACATTATCCATGCTTGCAGGTAATGTAAAGGAGCATCCTGAACATTTAATCTCATATGCTGATGAAAAATATTTGAAATCCGCTGTTATATATGGTGCTAATGCTTCAGGTAAGTCTAATATAATCAGAGCTTTTTCTTTTATGGTTGATTTTGTATTAAATTCTCATAATTTACAACTACATAAAAAGATACCACGCTATCCGTTTCAGTTTGATAAAGATACCCAATATCTTCCCGGTAAATTCGAAGTTATTTTTATATCAAACGGTATCTGCTATGCCTACGGTTTTTCCATAAACGATGATGAGGTTATAGATGAATATCTTTATCATTATCCAAAAGGAAGGCAGGCTATAATATTCGAACGCAGTAATACAAGAGATTTCCGTTTTGTCAAAGATGTATCTAAACAAAATTCATTTAAAGAACGTACATCTGCAAATAAATTATATCTTTCTGTTGCTGCAAATTGGAATTATTCTGAAGTTATTCCCGCTTTTGAATGGTTTGCGTCATGTCAATTTTTTACAAAAGATATTAGAACAACTTCTTCAAAATTTGAAAATATCGATTTTAAAAACAGTATTTTATCTATGCTGAAAGTTGCTGATTTTGGTATAAATGACTTAATTTTAAAAAACTCCGGTGATTTGAATTACATCGATTCCGTATTTCCTACAGATAATTTAAAAACTGTTCACCGTGTATATGATACTAACGGGCAACCTTCTTATTATGATTTGAATATAGGTGAAGAATCTGACGGCACAAGAGCATATCTGGAAGTGATTTGTTTTGCCAAAAAGGCTCTGGATGAAGGTACGGTATTTATAGCTGATGAAATAGATGCACATTTGCATCCGCTACTTACAAAGCATCTTATATCGCTTTTTAACAGCAACGAATCTAATGCAAAGAATGCACAGTTGATTTTCACTTCTCACAGTACTATGTTATTAGATTCCGACACTCTAAGAAGAGATCAAATTTGGTTTACAGAAAAAGAAGAAGAAACTGCAGTTACTAATCTCTTTTCGCTGTATGATTTTCCTATAAAAAAGGGAACCGAAATAGAAAAGGGGTATCTATTAGGCAGATATGGTGCCATTCCATTTATAAAAAGAGGTGAATAAATGCCAAGAATAAAACTTGAAAAAAGAAGAGCAAATCTCCATTGAATATGGTGACAGTACCTGGATTGTTGCCGACGGTGATATTGATTTTAAAACACAAGGTGCTTTAGATACAAAAAACAAGAAGCTGTTACATGCCAGAGAAAAAGCTCGTTCTAAGGATATTGAAATCATAATTTCAAACCCCTGCTTTGAGTTTTGGTATTTATTACACTTTATGTATAGTACAAAACATTTTAACGACTATAGGTCAGTCCAAGCGGAGCTAAATAAATATATACCAAACTATGAAAAGTCCAAAGATATATATTCTCAGTTATCATCTTATACCGGCAAAGCAACCGAACATGCAAAGCGAATAGAAAAGAGTCATATTAATAATGGGTATAGTCTTCCATTTGGATTAGATGTATCCCCATACACGGATGTATATAAGCTTATAGAAAAGTTCCCTAATATCTATCCAACAACTTAAATACAATATTAAAAAACCGACCGTGAAAACTTTTTTTCACAGTCGGTTTCTTTATTTTTTACACTATTCATCTCCCGCATTTCTTGCAGGGCAACCTAGGCTCTGCCATGTAAGGTATGCAATAATAAACTTATCTATATCTCCATCCATCACAGCACTTACATTTCCGCTTTCCGCTCCGGTTCTGTGATCCTTTACCATTGTATATGGCTGCATTACATAGGAACGAATCTGATTTCCCCAGCCTATATCCTTCACATCACCTCTGATATCCGAAAGCTTCTCGACATTTGCCTGCTGTTTTAACATAAAGAGCTTAGCTTTAAGCATCTGCATAGCCTTATCCTTGTTTTGGAACTGGCTTCTTTCATTCTGACATTGTACCACCACGCCTGTAGGGATATGTGTGATTCTTATAGCCGAAGAAGTCTTGTTGATATGCTGACCTCCGGCACCTGATGAACGATAAGTATCTATTCTCAAATCATCCGGGTTGATGTCCACATCAAGGTCTTCTTCAATATCAGGCATAATATCACAGGACACAAATGATGTCTGACGCTTTCCTGCCGCATTAAAAGGCGAGATACGCACAAGTCTGTGCACACCATGCTCACTTCTAAGATAACCGTAGGCATTTAAACCGTTTATCTGTAATGTGACAGACTTTATACCTGCCTCATCACCTTCAAGCATATCAAGGACTTCTACAGTGTAGCCCTCTTTGGCAGCCCATCTGGTATACATTCTATAAAGCATTGAACACCAGTCACATGACTCCGTTCCGCCTGCACCTGCATTAAGTTTCATGATGGCATTTGAAGAGTCATATTCACCTGTAAGAAGTGTAGCTATCTTCAGTTCGTCTATTTCTTTTGTAAACGCTTCAAGCATACCTTCTATCTCAGGTATAAGGCTCTCATCATTTTCCTCATAGCCCATCTCTATAAGGACTCCGATATCTTCGTATTCGGACTTTAACTTATTATATTTTTCGACAGTATCTTTGAGCTGTTTTGCCTCTCTTACTATCTTGGTACTCTCCTTCGGATCATCCCAGAATGTAGGCTCTTCCATAGCACGATCAAGCTCAATTATCTTTTTTTCCTTACTGTCCAAGTCAAAGTGAATCCCTCACTTCCAGCAATATTTTTTCGTAGGATTGTAGTGTGGTTTTAAAACCGTCTAATTCTACCATTTGCTCACCCACTTTCATTATTTTCTAAATATCCAAACGAATATCAACGACATTATATTAAAGTTTTAAAATTATGTAAACATTATCTGTTTAATATCTCCATAAACTCATCACCTGTGATGGTTTCCTTCTCATACAGGAAATGAGATATTTCTTCAAGTTTTTCTCTGTTTTCCATAAGTATCTGTGCAGCTTTCTCATGCTGTGCTTTAACCAAAGCTACAACCTGTTTGTCTATAACAGCGGCGGTCTCAGCCGAAGCCGCCAAAGAAGTATCGCCTCCGAGGTACCTGTTGGTAACGGTCTCAAGCGCAACCATATCAAAGTCTTTGCTCATTCCGTATCTGGTAATCATAGCTCTTGCAAGTTTGGTGGCCTGTTCTATATCATTTGAAGCTCCTGTGGAAACATCTCCGAATACCACTTCCTCTGCTGCTCTTCCGCCTGTAAGAGTGGCAATCTTATTTTCAAGCTCACTCTTTGTCATCAGATAATGATTACCCTCATCCACCTGCATTGTATATCCAAGCGCTCCCGAAGTTCTGGGAATAATGGTTATCTTTGTAACCGGCGCCGAATTGGTCTGCTTTGCAGCTACAAGCGCATGTCCAACCTCATGGTATGACACTCTCCACTTCTCCGCATCCGTCAAAATGGAATTTTTCTTTTGATAGCCTGCAATAACAACCTCAATACTTTCTTCAAGATCGGACTGATTTGCAAACTTTCTGTTGTCTCTAACCGCTCTTAGTGCAGCCTCATTTATAATATTTGCAAGCTCCGCACCAGAGGCACCGGAAGCCATTCTTGCAATCAGCTTAAAGTCAACATCATCTGCAATCTTTATCTTTTTGGCATGAACCTTGAGTATTTCCTCTCTACCCTTTAAATCAGGGAGTTCTACAGGTACTCTTCTGTCAAATCTTCCCGGTCTTGTAAGCGCCGGGTCAAGTGCGTCAGGTCTATTGGTAGCCGCCAAAATCATAACACCTGAATTTCCCTCAAAGCCGTCCATCTCTGTTAAAAGCTGGTTGAGAGTCTGCTCTCTCTCATCATTTCCGCCTATCTGACCGTCTCTTTTCTTACCTATAGCATCTATCTCATCAATAAAAACTATACATGGCGCTTTTTCCTTTGCCTGCTTGAAAAGGTCTCTTACCTTTGAAGCACCCATACCTACAAACATCTCAACAAACTCGGAACCCGACATTGAGAAGAAAGGAACATTCGCCTCACCTGCTACAGCCTTTGCAAGCATTGTCTTACCTGTTCCCGGAGGTCCCACAAGAAGTATTCCTTTAGGCATTGAAGCACCGATATCCCTGTACTTACTCGGATCATGTAAGTAATCCACTATCTCTGTAAGATTTTCCTTAGCTTCATCCTCACCTGCCACATCTTCAAATTTGATTCCTTCCAAAGACTTAACATATACTTTGGCACCGGATTTGCCTATATTTCCGAACATCAAAGAGTTTGCACTGTTTTTATCAAACATTCTCTTTGAAATCCTGTTCCAAAGGAAATAGAATAATGCCAGCGGAAGAATCCAACTCAAAAGTGCATCCACAAAGGGTGAATCTTTTCTGACTATTTCACTTGAAAACTGTACTCCTGCATTATGCAGTCTGTCTGTAAGTCCCGGATCATTCATAAGTCCTGTCTTATATACCGTCTTATCATTGGTTCCTGTAAAAAGGATTTGATTGGTCTGTATATCAACTTTTGAAATCTCTTTATTTTCCGTCATGGTCATAAATGTACCATAGTCTACCTGCTTTATCTGCCCTTCCTTTATAAACGGAAGTACCATAAAGTTTATTGCCGTCATTATTATTAATACTATTACATAATAATATATGAAAGGCCTTCTGTTTTTGGAATCATCTATCATATTACCTCCTTTTTTGATAATATAATCAACCTTATTTGCTGTTATCCAACCTTTTTAAAGGTTGTTGTTA
>CAKAQP010000087.1 GCA_916720285.1 uncultured Lachnoanaerobaculum sp.
TCTGAAGTTTTCCCTCCTGCACATGCACAAAGTGATAAAGCCATTCCTGCGGCTGCAATAAGTATACTCAAATTTCTTTTAAACATATTACCCCTCCTAATAATTTAGGTTATTTTATTTATTTAATTAGGTTTACCTAACTATATTTTTATTTATACCTTATTTTATTTGAGAAATCAAGTAGAATGCAGAGTATTTTATAAATTAAATTCTTCACGTGAATACAGATAATTACAATAAAACACCTTTCCGTAAATAATATTCCGTTATTCTTTAAAATTTATTCTGTTATTTTCGCCGAAATTCAAAATTAGTTACAATATAGTAAGATAAACTTAAGTCTAAAGGACTATATTTTCTACTAAAAATACTTTAGAATATAGTCATAACATTAAAAGATTTATTTCGCAGGATAACCTGCAGAATGGAGGAAAATATGATAAGAAACCATATTAAAAAAGTGGCTTCAGTTGTTTTAACGGCTTCCATGATTCTTGGAATGACCGGTGTGGCTTTTGCCAGAAACACAAAGACAGTTGTACAGAATGTAAAGATCAATATCAATTACGATCTTGCACCGGGTATGAATTCCGGAAACATTGATGTAGACAGTAACAGTACAGGAGTTGACGATGTAAAAGTCTCTTCTATTACAAACACCGACTTCGGTAAGAAACCAAAAGTTACTATCAAGGTAAAGCCTGATGAGGACTATACATTTAAGGGAACTCCTTCAGGTAATATTACACTTAATGATGCTACAGGTAAGGGCGCTACAATCTCTAAGGTTTCTACAACAAGCGGAAACATGTCAATAACAGTAACTCTTCCAAAGACAAGCGCAGGCGATAGCGGTGCATTGGAAGTAAACGATATTTCATGGGGTGATGATGACAGTCCTGTAGTTACATGGGAAAGTGCAAATTACGCAAAGCAGTATGAAGTAAAGCTTTACCGTAACAATTCAATCAAGGACAATATCACAACATCAGGAACAAGCTATGACTTCCGCAGCAAGATCCGTGAGTACGGTAAGGGAAGCTATACCGTAAAGATTCGTGCAGCTGCAAGCAACGGTACTAAGGGTAACTGGACAGAGTCCGATGAGTTTGATGTAGACGAAGATGTTTTAGCAAACCTTGGCGGACAGACAAGTTCAAATAACGGCAACGGTTCAGGACCTAACGGTTCAAGTGCAAGCAATTCAGGTGCTTGGTTAAAGGATAATGTAGGCTGGTGGTATATCAATGCCGACAGAACATATACAACAAATAACTGGCAGCAGATAGGCGGTAACTGGTACTATTTTGATAACAGAGGTTATATGGTAACCGGTTGGCTTAAGAGCCCATATTCAGGTAAGTGGTACTGGCTAAGCACAGAAGGTGGAAGCAACCTTGGTAAGATGCTTACAAACCAGTGGGTTGATAACAATCGCTACTATGTAGACGGCAGCGGTGTTTGGACACAGAGTAGATAAAAATTTTGAGGATGTCGCATGCGACATCCTCTTTTTATAGTTATTTAATATATCTTTTCAAATACAAACCAATATTTAATCCAATTCCAGTAACATGGATATAAGTTCCTGCCATCCGGTATAGCGAGAACAAAATCCTCTCGGATTACGACCAATTTCCTTGAATCCAAATTTTTTATAAAGTGCAATCGCATTTTTATTTTCAGCAACCACTTCAAGTTCCAATTGTCTATAACCGGCAGTTTTTGCGCATTCAATACATGCCTTTGTTAATGCAGTACCTATGCCTTTTCCATAATATGCTTTTTCAATACTTATTCCAAACTCTGCACGATGCTTTACCTTGTCTTTTGATCCGACTGCAGAAATTCCGGCTAAACCGATAATTCTATCATCAATAAGCGCGCAAATTTGTATCTCACAGGGGCTGTTTTCTTTATCTTCAAGGAATTCCTCTTTTTCCTCAACACTAAAATTTATTTCATCCGGATAAGAAAGGAGGAAGTCTGTTTCCTCACGTATATTCTTCGTATTCTCAAGCACACTTTTAGCGTCGTCAATTGTAGCATTTCTTACAATACAAATCATATTATTTTCAAGTCTTATTTTTTTATAATATTTCAACTCATCATCTCCTCTAAACAACATATACTTTTATATGTATACCTTTACCTCTTAAATTTTCTAAACAATCAATGCCTGTTTTTCAATCGTGTCAGCCTCTTTTTTGAAATATTCATAAAACATAAATCAATACTCTCCCTTCACAAAATATATCTTACCATAATAAAAAAGAATTAAGAAAAACATTTTTTACAAAAATATTGATTAAATGTTCTCCTTAATTCTATAAATTATAAATCTATATTTTTTATCTTGCAGGATATTTTGCTCTGAAGCTTTCAAACCACTCAAGATATTTTGCTACATTTGCTTTATTCTCAGGATCATTGTCAAAATCCTTTGTTTCCACATCCACTCTCTCCTTATCCTCGGCCGAAAGTGCTCTCTCTGCAAATGTATATACTACTTCATCCTCTTTTCCTATATGTCTGTTAAGAAGTGTAGCATATCCGGCAGCATTTGTGATTATATCGAGCTTATTTAATGTGGACGGATCTTTTTCATATCTGTCGGCAGCTTCTAAAAGCTCATTCATATGAAGTCTTCCAAGGTCATGCTCTACAAGCATACCGTTTCTGATAAGTTTATCTGCTACAGGACCCAGCTTTTCAAGCATTATTTTGAAAAGGATCTTCTCTTCCTTTCCGTGATGAAGGTGGTCCGCATATGTCTTACCGAAAGCCACACATTCTTTTACGAGATTTGCATCTACTTCATTTCCCTCTATGATTGAGCAACACATAGACTTCATGCTCTTGCAAAACTCTACTATATTCTTGTGTTCATCTACTAAAACTTCTATTCCGTACATATTACTCCCTTACTAACTTATATGAGCCATTTCCCAAAGAATAATATGTCAGACCGCTACCGTCAAACACTCCTTCAATCATGGCATTTCTTATTTCATAAAACAGTGCTACATTTGCACCTACTTCATCCCAGTACTGCTTGTGAATATCTACAGTCTCCTGCCACATAAGCTCATCACTGTCCTCATTCACAATCATATTTACACCGTCACATGGCATTCCGCTTACAAATGTATTCTCATAATACTCAAAACCGTCAACAGGTGAAGTTCCGCTTCCGATAGCATTTTCCTTGCCGAAAGCTCTTGCACACTCACAGATAATACCGATTGCATCAGCATTGCCCTCTGTAAGATTCTTTGCAACATATGCAAGTCTTCTCTCTACTATGGCTATCTTATCCTGTAACCAACCATGGATATTTGTAGGATCTATTATATTTCCAAGTTCACCCTCAGGAAGTGAACCGAACTTCTCATCTATATCGGCAAGAGCCGATACATTCAAGCCATTATCCTTTGCTGTTGCTATTAAAGCATTTGTTAAATCGTTTTGTATCTTTATCTTTCTAAAAAGCCAATGATGTATTGGACCCAGTATTGCACTCATATCTTTATTCCTTTACTTAATTTTTTTAATTTTTTATCTTTCTAACGGGAAAACTACAGTAAGCTGCATCTTAAAGCTCTCGATTGCATGAACTGAATGAGGCTTTCTTGCCGGCATCACTACGCTCTCTCCTGCATTTAAAATATATTCTTTTCCGTCTACAATGAATTTTCCTGTTCCCTCAAGCACTGTAACCAAAGCATCTCCGTCTGACTCATGAGTTGAAATCTCCTCACCCTTTGAGAATGCGAAAACTGTAATGCTGACATACTTGTTCTGTGCCAAGGTCTTTGAAACCACCTGTCCGTTTGTTGCCTGAACCAAATCAGTCAACTTTAAAACTTCTTCATGATTTATATTCTTTAAAAACTTATCCATATTTTTTCTCCTTTATGGTAAAAAGCTTTAACCTTCATTACTTTTTCAGTATAGTATGTTTTTATATATTTTTCTGTAACAATTGTTAATTTTATGAATTTATTTTGCACAATTTTTTTGCATTAAAAAACCTGCTTCAGTTACCCGAAACAGGTTATATTAAACTTATTAAAACTCTTTACCGCCGTTTACATTTATATCTGCATCAAAATTTTTATCGATAGCGGCTATAGCGGCTTCAAGTCCTCTCTTTATGTCCTCAAGTGCCATATAAGGAGCCACCGGTGTTCTTCTTGCTACCTGTGCAGGTATAAACGGAACATGTGTAAATCCACCCTTTATATGAGGATATTTCTTTGCTAATGTATAGAGAACACCATACATCAAATGATTACATACAAAGGTTCCTGCTGTATTTGATACAGCTGCCGGAAGATTTGCTTCTCTGATTGCCTCTACCATGGCCTTTATAGGAAGTGTTGTAAAGTATGCATTCTCTCCGTCTTCAAAAATCTTTGTGTCTATAGGCTGATTGCCCTCATTGTCCTTTATTCTGGCATCATCCACATTTATAGCAACCCTCTCAGGTGTTATCTCAAATCTTCCACCGGCCTGTCCTATACAAAGAACTACATCAGGTTTTTCTTCCTCAATAGCCTTTGCTACCGTATCTATTGACTTTCTAAAAACAGTAGGTACTTCCAGCTTTACGATATCAAATCTTCCGATTTTATCAGCTACAAGCTTCACCGCCTCAAGGGCAGGATTTATAGCATCACCACCGAACGGATCAAAAGCTGTCAATAATAGTTTCATATCTTATCCTTTCAAATGCTTATCTAAAAGCACATATATACATCAATACAATGTGAGTAAATAACATAGCAATTGCAAAAGGCAACTGCATCTTTATTATTCCATACTTGTTCTTAGTCTCAAGAAGTGCAGCCGGCATAATGTTGAAATTTGCAGCCATAGGTGTCATCAAAGTACCGCAATATCCTGCTGTAAGTCCCATAGCACCTACTACTAAAGGATTTGCACCCTGATTGATAAGGAACGGAATACCTATACCGACTGTAATAACAGAGAATGCCGCAAAGCCGTTTCCCATAATTGCTGTAAAGAGTGCCATTGCAAGACAGTAGATAATAACAGCAATAATTCTGTTGTTGTCAGGTATAATTGTTTCAATACCCTTTGCTATAACATCACCGACTCCTGCTGCTGTAAAAAGTGCACCGAGAGCAGCCAAAACCTGTGGCAAAAGTCCTACAGGGCCTACATTGTCCATAAGTCTTGTACCGTCTTTTACAGCATATTCCTTCTTAGCACCTGTTACGAAGAACACAACTATCAAAGCTATCAGAGCGGACAATCCTACAGCATTGTTCGCACCAAGCTTTTTCCAAACTGTTGCTATAAGCCATGCACTAAGTGCAAGTACTAAAGGTGCTATAAATATCTTGTTTCCAAGTTTGTCGGCATTAGCTCTTGTCTCTGTAGCGCTAGGTACATCACTGGCGCTCTGTCCAACCTTACCTATAGCTGTAAGTAATGCCATAAGAATTACACAAATACCCGTTACAAACTTAGGCGCATACGGACCTGCTATAAATGTAAAAGCCACAATAAACCAGAAAGCTGCGGTAGTATTTCTCTTGGCAAACTGCTTATCTCTAAGTGCCTTAAGTCCAACCAATATAAAAACAATACCGATACATATAAAGAAAATCTCCGCAACAACCTTTGGAAGGCCCCAGGTTCCGATCTCAGAAAGTTTTAAAACGCTATCCATTATTTACCTCCCATTGATTTCTCAAGCTTTTTATCATAAAGCAAGAAATAAACAGTTCCTATCACTACAGCTGCTATAGCTATAGGAATAGACCACATAGCTACACCCAATACATCTACATTAATACCCTGCTCTGTAAGAGTAGATACTATAAGAAGTGTTCCTGATGCCCCAAGGAAACAGTTCTGTCCGAAGAAGTTTCCAAAGTTTTCAACTCCGGCGCAAAGTCCCTTAATATCATCCTCGGTAACTTCGTCAATGTCTTTATACTTTGCTACTGAAGCGCCTCTTGCCATAGGATGGATAAGAGGTCTGATAAACTGAATATGGCCACCTATACGTAAAGAAGTTGCCGCTGCAAACACACGAATTGCAAGATACAATGATAAAATTCTTCCCGTGGTCGCATTTGCAATCTTTTTAATCAAGTCTACCGCCTTGTCCTTAAGACCGTATCTCTCGCAAATACCTATTACAGGTAATGCAAGTACAAAAAGGGTGGATATTCTTTGAGAAATAAATGCATTTCCCAGTACTGTAAGGATCTCCATAGGTTTCATCCCGGATACAAGACCTGTAATAATACCTGCCACTACTACTGTAGCCAATGTGTCCAGCTTAAGCGCAAGACCTACGATCACGACCAGTACACCAATTAATTTAATAATTTCCATAAGCTTCTCACTTTCTAAAAGTTATTTCGCCTCATTTAAAACTGTATAAATTTATGGACAAATATACAGTTCTTTACGATTATCATAGAGTATTTACTTTTAAAATGCAATATTTAATTACAATATTCTTATAAATATATTTATTATTCATTTAATATAGTGTAACTTTTATTTTGCAATCTCTCCCCCTTGCATAACCATAATATCGTCCACAAAAATATCCGGCTCATGTGTTACAATATCAAAATGCCCCCTTGCTTCATGATTACCTCCAAGAGCTATATTTCTTCCAAATCCTATATGAAATGTTTTATATGTGGACTCATCTTCAATATAACAGATGCCTTCACATTTTGACTTTGTATTTAATCCTATCCCTAGTTCTGCGGCACAGTATATTTCTTTATCTCCAAAACTTTCCATATATCTTTTAAGTCTGAGAGCATCTTCTTTTCCGTTTATTTCAACCAAATAACCGTTTTCAAATACCAATTCTACAGGGCTTTTTATAGCTCCAAGATATCCAAGCGAACCGTCGGCTATTACAACTCCGTTTGTCATTGTCTCTATAATGGGTACATACACTTCAAAGCTTGAAGAAGCCACTTTTCCTTTTTTTGTACAACTTCCTGCAAATATACCTGCCCTCCTTCCGGCAACATCAAAAGCTACATTTGTGCCTTTCTTTGTTTTAACTACAACTCTGTCAGCTTTTGTGATTTTTTCAGCTAAAGGCTTACCCATGCTTTTTGCTACTTTAGGGCTCATTCTGATAAACTCTCTCTCAAATATAGGGCTGTTATCATTTGTATGCATTGGGAAAGAAAGAAATCTTGAACCTTTTTTTAGGGCATAGTCTACTGCCTCTGTGGTAATAAAGGAATAATGTGTGGCGCCTATTATCACATCCGAATAATACATAGTATTTTTCATCTTTTCTATCACTTCACCTGACTGCACACCATCCGATGACAGTATGGTGATTTTGGGGACAACTCCGCATTCAAAGGCAGCAAGTTCAAAAATATCGGCTTCCCTGATATGATTTTCATCGGTTATAAAATGTAATACCTCATTTTCCTTTGCTTCTATCCAGTTTTGTATAATACATCTTGCACCCGCAAGAGCCTTTTCATCATTTTTTATACTGACAGACACCAAAATACCCCCTGATATATTTCGTTCATTATATTAATATTATGATACCACCATATATCAATATCAAGATAAATATAAAATTATATCATACATACCTTCTGAATCTTATTATTTAAATAAATTGAATACAAGCGAATCACAGATAAATGAATAAACTATGTCTAAAATTTTAATAAATACTTACACTCTTCTACATTTATTATATTGTATTTAATGTTACTATTATTATAAGCTTTACACTTGATTGTTTTATTAGGAGGATGAGTATATGAAAAATAAATCAAGTTTTTGTAAGGTAAGTGCAGGTATGTTGATATTTGCCCTCAGCACCCCTGCCTTACTTGTCGGATGTTCAGGCCCACAGCCTAAAACAGAAGGTGCGGTTTATGATACCGGAAAGGTGGCTGAATATGCCACTCCTTATGTAAGTTATGAGCCAAATGTCAGTTATAACACAGAGGAATACAATGCTATCGATGAGACCTCTTTTAAGGCTGTAGCCACTTCACCGCTTTCTACATTTGCGGCTGATGTGGATACCGCTTCCTATGCAAATATCAGAAGATTTGTAAATTCCGGTGAGTTGCCTCCGGCTGATGCGGTAAGAATTGAGGAAATGCTGAATTATTTCCACTATGACTATCCACAGCCAAAGGATGGTGAGCCTTTCTCGGTAACTACCGAAATTTCCGCATGTCCGTGGAATCCCGATACCAAGCTTATGATGGTAGGTATGCAGGCAAAACAGGTGGATGAACTTGAAAAGAAGCCTTCAAACCTTGTATTTCTTATTGATGTATCAGGCTCTATGGATTCACCTGACAAGCTTCCGCTTGTTAAAAATGCATTCCTGCTTCTTTGTGAGCAGTTAAAAGAAGATGATACAATTTCCATAGTTACATATGCCGGAAGCGATCAGGTTGTACTTGAAGGTGCAAAGGGTTCCGACTCAAAAGAAATTATGGATGCTATAGAAGATTTGGAAGCAGGCGGAAGTACTGCAGGATCTGATGGTATCAAAACCGCATATGAAATTGCAAGAAAGTACTTTAAAGCTGACGGAAATAACAGAGTTATACTTGCTACCGACGGTGATTTAAATGTCGGAATCACAAGTGAAGGTGAACTTACAAGGCTTATAAAAAAAGAAAAAGAAAGCGGTGTATTCCTTTCCGTTCTGGGATTCGGTACTGAGAATATAAAGGATAATAAGATGGAGGCACTGGCTGACAATGGAAACGGAAATTATTCTTATATTGATTCAAGATTTGAAGCAAAGAAAGTACTCTCAGAAGAGCTTGGTGCAAACTTCTTTACTGTAGCAAAGGATGTAAAGTTCCAGTTGGAATTCAACCCTAAATTTATAAAGGGATACAGACTTATAGGCTACGAAAATCGTATCATGGATGATGAGGACTTTAAGGATGATAAAAAAGATGGCGGTGAAATAGGCTCAGGCCACAGAGTAACCGTACTGTATGAGATAGTAGATAAAGACTCTCCAATGGATATCGGCTCGAATTTAAAATATCAAAGCAGTGCTGTTACAGAGTCCAATGACCTTTTAAATATTGCTGTAAGATATAAGGAGCCTGATTCCGAAACAAGTAAAGAATTAAACTACCCTGTCAGCACTGAAGCTATAAAGGAAGAGATGTCTGATAATATGAAGTTTGCCGCTGCAGTGGCAGAAACCGGTATGTTGCTTCGTGATTCGGAGTTTAAAGGTAAATCAAGCTATGACAATGTTGTGTCATTACTTGATTCAATTCCTGATATCAAAAATGATACAAGTAAGTTGGAATTTTTATTACTTGTAAAAAAGATAGCTACCTTGGCAAAAGAACAATAAAATATAAACCTTAAAATATCGGCTTTATTCTAAAATAAAGCCGGTATTTATATATATATATCCACTACAGTTCTCATAACAGTAGACTGTCAGCTCTTATAAAAAGTTTATCCATATTAGAGTAAAACACCGGTAACTCAAGATGCTTTAACTTCCCGGTCTCATAAACACATTTGCACCCATACAGCATATCCCCTACATCACTATGTAAAGTCATGATTCTTCGGGTAAGTTCATTCGTTTTGAACATTCGTTTCATAAGAATTCCTGCGAAGGCTGCCGGAATCCTATACGGGAGAAGTTCATCTTTATAGAAGCTTAAGT
>CAKAQP010000088.1 GCA_916720285.1 uncultured Lachnoanaerobaculum sp.
CCGCACATATACTTAAAGGACACAGTACCGGATTTGATGAGTTTAACTTAAATGTTTATCCTTCGTCACAGCCTGTATTTATAGAAACAACAAGAAACGGTGCTGTGGCTGATCTTATGGAAAGCGGTGCGGTAGTAAAGACTGCATTCTGTGGACCATGCTTCGGTGCGGGAGATACTCCTTCAAATAACGGTCTTTCTATAAGACATACCACAAGAAACTTCCCTAACAGAGAGGGTTCAAAGCCGGGATCGGGACAGATGTCCGCCGTAGCGCTTATGGATGCGAGATCTGTAGCCGCAACTGCAAGAAACAAGGGATTTTTAACACCTGCAACAGAGTTTGCAGATGATTATATTGTGCCTGAGTATAATTATGATGACACAATATATAAGAACAGAGTTCAGGGATTTGGAGAGGCGAGAGAGGACAGCGCTTTGGTTTACGGCCCTAATATTAAGGACTGGCCTGAGATGACCGCTCTTACCGACAATATTCTTTTAAAGGTATGTTCAAAGATACTTGACGAGGTAACCACTACAGATGAGCTTATACCTTCAGGAGAGACATCATCTTACAGATCAAATCCGCTTGGACTTGCGGAGTTTACACTTTCAAGAAGAGATCCTGAATATGTAGGCAGAAGCAAGGCGGTAGATGTTATTGAAAAGTCAAGAAGAAAGGGTGAGGATATCTTAAAAGATAATACCGAGCTTACCAAAATATTTGATAAAATAAAGACTATACCGGGATTTGAAGATATTGTTGCAAATGAAACTGAGATAGGCAGCATGATTTATGCCAAGAAACCCGGTGACGGTTCTGCAAGAGAGCAGGCTGCAAGTTGCCAGAGAGTTATCGGCGGTCTTGCAAACATTGCTAAAGAGTATGCAACAAAGAGATATCGCTCAAATGTAATGAACTGGGGTATGTTGCCGTTCCTTTTAGATTCGGAGCCTGATTTTGAGGTTGGAGATTATATCTTCGTACCGAATATAAAAAAGCACCTAAGAGGTGATATGTCAAAAATTCCTGTCTATATTATAGGTGAAAATATAAAAGAAATAAGCTTAAGCATTGCGGAAATGACTGATGCGGAAAAATCCATAGTGGAGGCAGGTTCTCTTATAAATTATAATAAGAGTAAAATAAAATAGAAAGGAAGTGTATGGATAAAAAAAATAAAAATGAATCCAATGGACTGAATAACAGGACAATTATTATACTTATTATTGCAGCTGCCATAGCATTCTTTGCAGTAAGTATACTTTCAAACAGGCTTAAGAAGGCCACAACGAAGGAAGTACCTTATACTGAGTTTATGCAAATGGTAAATGACGGAAAGGTGGAGTCGGTAAAGGTAATGGCAACTGCCATTGAAATAAAGGTAAAGCCTAATCTTTCAGATTACTCAACCATGACTGTGTATAAGACGGTCAGAATAGAAGACGATTCATTGGTTGACAGATTATATGCGGCTAATGTTCCGGCGACTATGGAAAGGTTTGAGACTACATCTACGATACTGTCATTCCTCAGTTTTATTCTACCGTTTATTTTCTTCATACTTATGATGAATTTCCTGCTGAAGAAAATGGGCGGAGGCGGATTCATGGGAGTCGGCAAGAGCAATGCCAAAGTATATGTTCAAAAGGAAACCGGTATTACATTTAAAGATGTGGCAGGTGAAGATGAGGCAAAAGAATCTTTGACTGAAATAGTTGATTTTTTGCATAATCCTGAGAAATATACAAAGATTGGTGCCAGACTTCCGAAGGGAGCTCTTTTGGTGGGACCTCCGGGAACAGGAAAAACACTTCTCGCAAAGGCGGTGGCCGGAGAAGCGGATGTACCGTTCTTTTCTCTGTCAGGTTCAGACTTTGTAGAGATGTTTGTAGGTGTAGGTGCTTCAAGAGTAAGAGATTTATTCAAACAGGCACAGGAGGCGGCTCCTGCTATCATATTTATAGACGAGATAGATGCAATAGGTAAGAGCAGAGATTCCAGAATGGGTGGAGGAAATGATGAGAGAGAACAGACTCTCAATCAGCTTCTTTCCGAAATGGACGGCTTTGATTCATCAAAAGGTCTTATAGTGCTTGGTGCTACAAACAGACCTGAGATACTTGACCCTGCATTACTTCGTCCTGGTAGATTTGACAGAAGAGTAATTGTTGAAAGACCTGATCTTAAAGGAAGAGTTGACATTCTGAAGGTACATTCAAAGGATGTGCTTATGGATGACAGTGTAGATCTTGAAGCAATAGGACTTGCTACATCAGGTGCTGTAGGTTCAGATCTTGCCAATATGATAAATGAAGCGGCTATTTTGGCGGTAAAAAAAGGCAGAAAAGCTGTAAAGCAAAAAGACCTTTTTGAAGCTGTTGAAGTTGTTCTTGTAGGTAAGGAGAAAAAGGACAGAGTAATGAATCAGGAAGAGAGAAGAATTGTATCTTACCATGAGGTGGGACATGCACTTATCTCTGCACTGCAAAAAAACTCCGAGCCTGTACAAAAAATCACTATTGTACCGAGAACCATGGGTGCTTTGGGTTACGTAATGTATGTACCTGAAGAAGAGACATATCTTAAGTCCAAGAAAGAACTTGAGGATATGCTTGTAAGTACTCTTGGAGGTAGAGCGGCCGAGGAAATAGTATTTGATTCCGTAACAACAGGTGCATCAAATGATATTGAAAAGGCTACCTCTATTGCTAGGGCAATGGTTACACAGTACGGTATGAGTGATAAGTTCGGACTTATGGGACTTGCAAGAGTTGAAAATCAATATCTTTCAGGACAGGCAATACTTGACTGTGGTGACAATACAGCTACCGAAGTTGACAAAGAAGTAATGAAAATACTTAAAAAGAGCTATGATGAAGCCCTTAGTATCCTTAGAAAAAACAAGGATGTAATGGACAAACTGGCAGAGTTCCTTATAGAAAAGGAAACTATTACAGGAAAAGAGTTCATGAAAATTCTAAGAGAAATTAAAGGATTACCTGAAAAGGTGGAAATAAAGAAAGCCATATTGGTATAAAAAGGCTGCCGGATTAAAATTTAATCCGGCAGTTTGTTGTTTTAAAGTATTATTTTTTCTTATTTCTTTTCTCTTCACAATAGATGCAGCGATATACCTCGTTATCCTTATCTGAAAGATAGAAGATATGTGGAAGCTCCTGCTCTATCGAAGTGATACACCTTGGGTTCTTGCACTTGATAATATTTGTTATCTTCTCAGGTAATGAAACTGTTTTTTTCTCAACTATCGCATTATTTTTTATAACATTGATTGTGATATTGTGATCGATATATCCGATTACGTCGAAATCTATTAAATCAAGTACATCACCTTCGATTTTGATAATATCTTTCTTACCCATTTTTTTAGACTTGGCATTCTTTATAATTGCAACAGGTATATCAAGCTTATCAAGTCCTAAGTGAAAATATATATCCAAGCTTTTTCCGGCTTCTATATGATCAAGTACCACACCTTCATTTAATCCACTGATATTTAACATTATTTTACCTCCAAAAGAGTGAGAATCAAAGCCATTCTTACATATACACCAAACTCAGCCTGTTTGAAATACGCGGCTCTCGGGTCATTATCAACCTCAACGCTTATTTCATTTACTCTTGGAAGCGGATGGAGTATATACATATCCTTTTTAGCATGCTTTAATTTCTGCTTATCCAAAATATATGTGTCTTTCAAACGAATATAATCTTCCTCGTTGAAGAAACGCTCCTTTTGAACTCTTGTCATATAAAGAATATCAAGCTCAGGCATAGCCTCATCAAGGCTGGTAACCTCACTAAACTCGATATTATTAGCCTTAAGTACATCATCTCTGATATAGTCAGGGACTTTAAGCTCTTCAGGTGAGATAAGAACAAATTTGATATTTGGATATCTGATAAGAGCGTTAATAAGTGAATGAACTGTTCTACCGAACTTAAGGTCGCCACAAAGTCCGACTGTAAGGTCTGAGATATTTCCCTTCATTCTCTTTATTGTCAAAAGGTCTGTAAGAGTCTGTGTAGGATGCTGATGTCCACCGTCACCGGCATTAATTACCGGAATAGAAGAGAATTTGCTTGCAACAAGCGGTGCACCCTCTTTTGGATGACGCATTGCCGCTATATCTGCATATGAAGAAATTACTCTTATAGTATCTGCAACGCTTTCGCCCTTTGCTGCAGATGATGAGTCGGCAGAATGAAAGCCAAGTACGCTACCTCCCAAATTAAGCATCGCTGCTTCAAATGAGAGTCTGGTTCGTGTGCTTGGCTCATAAAATAATGTTGCTAATTTTTTTCCTTCACAAATTTTAGAATACTTTCCCCTGTTGTTTTCAATATCAATAGCAAGCTCTAAAAGTGCATTAGTTTCTTCAACAGAAAAGTCCAATGGGTTTAAAAGATGTCTCATACTTCTCCTTTATAAAAATCATTTTTCGTATTATAGTCCAAATTTTACACTTTTACAATACCTAAAATGTAAAAAGAATTTAAAAGAATTTAATTAAAAGGGGCTATAAAATATTTCAAAATAATATTTAAAATTCGCTTGACATATAAAAAGAAGTCTGTTATAGTACGAGTATAACAAAGATAACAAAGGTGGTGATTTAATGAATATTAGCAAATTTACGCAAAAGTCAATTGAAGCTGTACAAAACATGGAAAAAGTGGCAGCTACTCATGGCAATCAACAAATAGAACAAATACATTTGTTGGCATCACTATTAGATATAGAGGGTTCATTGATAGTTAATCTTATAAAAAAGATGGGTATCAATGAAAATGAATTTAGAAATGAAGTGGAATCTGCCATAGAAAAACTTCCTAAGGTAAGTGGAGGAAATGCCTATATAAGCAATGATTTGAACAAAGTGCTTATTACATCTGAGGATGTAGCAAAGAGTATGGGAGATGAATATGTTTCAGTAGAGCATATTTTCTTAAATCTTTTGGAAAATCCTTCTTCTAATGTGGCACAGATTTTCAGAATGTATGGAATAGATAAAGATAAGTTTTTACAGGTACTCTCCGAGGTTAGAGGTAACCAAAGAGTGGTTTCAGACAATCCCGAAGCTACATATGATACTTTAAATAAATACGGATATGATCTTGTTGAGCGTGCAAGGCAGCAAAAACTTGATCCTGTTATCGGAAGAGACAGTGAGATAAGAAATGTTATAAGGATATTAAGCCGTAAGACAAAGAACAATCCTGTACTGATAGGTGAGCCCGGTGTAGGTAAAACTGCGGTAGTAGAGGGGCTTGCAGGAAGAATTGTAGCGGGCGATGTTCCAAATAATTTGAAAGATAAGAAACTGTTTGCACTTGATATGGGTGCACTTATAGCAGGTGCGAAGTATAGAGGTGAGTTTGAAGAAAGACTAAAGGCGGTTTTGGATGAAGTAAGAAAGTCGGAAGGTGAGATTATCCTCTTTATTGATGAGCTTCATACAATTGTAGGTGCAGGTAAAACAGAGGGCAGTATGGATGCCGGAAATATGTTAAAGCCTATGCTTGCAAGAGGTGAGTTGCATTGTATCGGTGCCACTACACTTGATGAGTACAGAAAGTACATTGAAAAGGACCCTGCACTTGAGAGAAGATTCCAGCCTGTACTTGTAGAAGAACCTACAATAGAGGATACAATATCGATACTTCGTGGTTTGAAGGACAGATATGAGGCATATCACGGAGTTAAAATTACTGACGGAGCTTTGGTAAGTGCGGCCGTACTTTCAGACAGATATATCACTGACAGATTCCTTCCTGATAAGGCTATCGACCTTGTTGATGAGGCTTGTGCTCTTATAAAGACTGAGCTTAATTCGGTTCCTACAGAGATAGATGAACTCTCAAGACGACAGATGCAGCTTCAGATTGAAGAAACCGCACTTAAGAAAGAAAACGATAATCTTTCAAAGGAAAGGCTTGAAGCTTTACAAAAAGAACTTGCAGAGGTTAATGATGAGTTGAATGAAGCAAAGTCAAAATGGGAAAATGAGAAAAAGAGTGTTGAAGGTCTTGCAAAGCTCAGAGGTGAGATTGATGAGGTCAACAGACAGATAAATGCCGCAAAGCAAAGCTATGACCTTAACAGAGCTGCAGAGCTTCAATACGGAAAGTTGCCTGAGCTGCAAAAACAGCTTCAGATTGAAGAAGAAAAGGTTAAAAAAGAAGACCTCAGACTTCTTCGTGAATCTGTTACAGATGAAGAGATTGCAAGAATTATCTCAAGATGGACAAATATTCCTGTTTCCAAGCTAAGTGAGAGTGAAAGAGAAAAGACTCTTCACCTTGGAGATACTTTACATGAAAGAGTAATCGGACAGGATGAGGCGGTTGAAAAGGTTACCGATGCTATAATTCGTTCAAGAGCGGGTATTAAAGATCCTTCAAAACCTATAGGTTCATTTCTTTTCCTCGGACCTACCGGTGTAGGTAAGACAGAACTTGCAAAATCTCTGGCAAAGTCTCTGTTTGATGATGAAAATAACATGATAAGAATCGATATGAGTGAGTACATGGAGAAATTCTCCGTGAGCAGGCTTATAGGAGCTCCTCCGGGATATGTAGGATATGATGAGGGCGGACAGCTTACAGAAGCTGTAAGAAGAAAACCTTATTCCGTAGTGCTTTTTGATGAGATAGAAAAGGCACATCCTGATGTATTCAATGTACTGCTACAGGTGCTCGATGACGGTAGAGTTACAGATTCACTTGGTAAGACTGTGGATTTTAAAAATACTATTATAATAATGACATCAAATCTCGGTTCAGGTTACTTGCTTGACGGTATCAATACATATGGTGATATCAGCGAAGAAGCAAGAAATAAAGTAATGGATGAGCTTAGAAACAGTTTCAGACCTGAGTTCTTAAACAGACTTGATGAAATCATTATGTTTAAACCGCTTACAAAGGACAATATCGGAAATATTATAAATCTGTTAATGGATGAGCTAAATGAGAGACTTGAAAGTAAGGAACTTAAAGTGGAACTTAGCGATGCGGCAAAGAACTACATCATTGATAACGGATATGACCCTGCATATGGTGCAAGACCGCTAAAGAGATATCTGCAAAAGAATGTCGAGACCATGGTTGCAAAGCTTATCCTTTCAGACAGTGAGCTGAAAGCAAAGGATATAATCTATATAGACTTGGATCCTTATAATGAGCTAACTGCGGTTGTACAAAAATAAATAATTTAAAGAGTCGGGCGACCGGCTCTTTTTTATTTAATGTAAAAAAACAATATTAGTGGTATAATAGACAGGATTATAGAAAATTATGTTGCTATAGTAACGTATATTACATAAATCAGTTCGTTATTGTAGTTAAATTAATAAACCGGGAGTTATATGTTTGATATTTTAAAAACAGGTCACTTAGGATTTGTTCATTTATTCTATTTGAATTTGACACTGTCATTGATAATCGTATTTTTTCAAAGAAGAGATCCGAGAACAGTTTGGACATGGATTTTAGTACTTAATTTTCTGCCGATTATCGGAATAATATTGTATTTATTTATAGGTCAGGATTACAGAAAATCCAGAATGTTTAAGTTAAAGAGTGTTGAGGACAGCATAAGGAGAGCCACCATTAGGCAGGAAAAATTCTTCACAAAAAGTGAAATGGTGAAGAATGATTTATATGCCAAAGAATATCATAGATTGATGCAGTACAACCTTATGTCAGGCGGCTCACTTTTAACAATGAAAAATTCTTTGGATATATTCACAGACGGGAATAATAAGTTTGATGCACTTATTGAAGATATTAAGAATGCTAAAAAATATATACATTTGGAATATTATATTATAAAGCAGGACTATCTTTTCCTTAATATAGCCAAGGAGCTTATAAAAAAAGCTGATGAAGGTATTGAGATAAGGATTATGTTTGACGGAATGGGCGGAAGGTTTATGTCAAAGAAGATTTTAGAAAATTTAAAATCTCATGGCATAAAGTTGGGTGTATTTTTCCCTGCAACTTTGGGAAGAATCAACTTCCGTATAAACTACAGAAACCACAGAAAAATAGCCGTAATAGACGGCAAAATCGGTTATGTAGGAGGCTTTAACATAGGAAAAGAATATGTTGACGGCTCAAAGAAATTCGGACACTGGAGAGATACACATCTTAGAATAGTCGGAGAGGCTGTAAACGGACTTGAACTTAGATTCGGACTTGACTGGAAGTACGCGACAAAAGAAGACATTTTCTTAAATGACAAATATTTTACTCAGTTGGATGATATGGATTTTGTACCTGAGGAAGGTGACAATATTCTTAGAATGCAGATAATTTCAAGCGGACCAGATTCCGAGACTAAACTTATACGAGATAATTACATAGAGATTATAAATCATGCAAAGGATCATGTGTATATTCACACGCCTTATTTTATACCTGATGAGGCTTTTATAAGTGCGCTCAATATTGCGGCAAGATCAGGAGTTGATGTAAGGCTTATGATTCCATGTATGCCGGATCATATGTTTGTATATTCCGCTACACTCAGCTGGGCGGGAACTCTTCTTGAAGCGGGTGGAAAGGTATATACTTATGAGAAGGGATTCTTACATGCAAAGTCCGTAATGGCTGACGGCAAGGTAGCCTGTGTGGGCACGGCAAATATGGATATAAGAAGCTTTGAGCTTAATTTTGAGGTCAATGCAATGATTTACGATGAGGATATTGCAATAGAACTAGAAGACAATTTTATGAGAGATATTTATGATTCGAAGGAGTATACGCTTTCCATGTATAAGAATCGTTCACTTATTCAAAGAGTTAAAGAACAGGTGAGCAGACTCCTTAGTCCATTATTATAACGAGAGGTTTTTTCAAATGATTAGATTTATTTTGGTAGCACTGTGTCTACTTTTATACCTGGTACTTTTTATACCGACAATGCTTGTTTTACTTATAGTAAAAAGGTTTAAACCTGTTACTTCTTCCGCTATTGCACAAACAATGGTGCGTATAACTTTCAGAATCTTACTTTTTTTGGCAGGTGCAAAAGTGGAAGTAAGGGGGAGTGAAAATATTCCAAAAGACGGAGGAGTTTTATTTGTAAGTAATCACAGAAGCTATTTTGATATACTTGCAGGATATGCATATACTCATAAACCGCTCGGTTTTGTTGCAAAGTATGAAATGATAAAGGTTCCGCTTCTTAAACAGTGGATGGATTTGCTCAATTGCCTTTTCCTAAACAGGAAAGATATAAAACAGGGACTTAAGACAATATTACAGGGTGTAGAAAAGGTTAAATCAGGTGTTTCGATATGGATTTGTCCTGAGGGAACAAGAAACTTAAATGATGATGTCACAAATGTAAAGGATTTTAAAGAAGGCTCATTGAAGATAGCCGAAAAAGGAAAGGTTCCTGTTATACCTGTAGCTATTTACGGTACATATGAGATATGGGAACAGCATTTACCTTTTATGAAAAAGAGCAATGTAATAATTGAGTATGGTGAGCCGATAATAATATCGGAATTGTCTGATGAGGAGAAGAAAAAGCTTG
>CAKAQP010000089.1 GCA_916720285.1 uncultured Lachnoanaerobaculum sp.
TCAATTATTTTATACTGTTATCATTGCTGATATTAACACTCCCCGTCTCAATCTATATATCTTGCCACCGGCTTATCAGAATCGTTTTGATCTTCTCTATTATTGTTCCCTTTATTAGCTATCTTTCTAACAGCATTACCTGTTAATCTAAATGCACCTCTCATAAGCATGCGCATAAGATAGCGAAGTCCGAAACCTATCACAAATAAAATTATAACACCTAAAACTTTTTCCATTACATACTCCAATCTGAAATTTGTCTATACAGTAAAACTGCCACATACTCTTTACGAGTACATGGCAGTCTGCGCGTCTTTATTATATTAGCTATTAGCCTGTAATTTTAGCAACGTTGAGTCTGATTCCTGGACCCATTGTTGATGTTAAAACTACACTCTTAAGATAAGCACCCTTAACTGTGCTTGGTTTTGCCTTATTGATAGCATCCATAATGCTCTGGAAGTTCTCCAAAAGCTGCTGCTCACTGAATGAAGCCTTTCCTACAGGTACGTGAACGAGGTTTGTCTTATCAAGACGATACTCTACCTTACCTGCTTTGATGTCTGCGATAGCCTTTGTAACATCCATTGTAACTGTACCTGCCTTAGGGTTTGGCATAAGTCCCTTAGGTCCGAGTACCTTACCGAGGCGTCCTACAACGCCCATCATATCAGGTGTTGCAACTATAACATCAAAATCTAACCAGCCGTCGTTCTGGATCTTTGGAATAAGCTCCTCAGCTCCAACATAGTCAGCTCCGGCAGCCAAAGCCTCATCAGCCTTTGGTCCCTTTGCAAATACTAAGATTTTAACAGTCTTACCTGTTCCGTGTGGCAGTACTACCGCACCACGAATCTGCTGGTCTGCATGACGTCCGTCAAGACCTGTTCTTATATGTAATTCTATTGTTTCATCGAACTTAGCAACTGCTGTCTTCTTAATTAAAGCTACTGCCTCGCTTGCATCATACTGTACGCTACGATCAACTAATTTGGCAGCTTCAACATATCTTTTTCCGTGTTTCATGTATATTACCTCCTAAATTAGTCTTCTACTGTGATACCCATTGAGCGGGCTGTACCTGCTATCATAGAGATAGCTGAATCAATATTTGCTGCGTTAAGATCAGGCATCTTAAGAGTAGCGATTTCCTCGAGCTGTGCTCTTGTAATCTTAGCTACCTTTGTCTTGTTAGGTACGCCTGAACCTGAGGCGATCTTACATGCTTTCTTAAGTAAAACTGCAGCCGGTGGAGTCTTAGTTATGAAACTAAAGCTTCTATCTGCATAAACTGTGATAACAACAGGGATGATTAAGTCTCCCTGATCTGCTGTTCTTGCATTAAACTGCTTTGTAAACTCAACTATGTTTACACCATGCTGTCCGAGAGCCGGACCGACAGGTGGAGCCGGTGTTGCTTTACCTGCAGGTATCTGCAATTTGATATATCCTGTAACTTTCTTTGCCATATGGCACCTCCTTGTGGTAATTTCGGGGATTTCCCTCCCACGCATTTAAATAAATGCAACTATGTAATAAATTACATTTTCTTAACTTCTGTGAACTCGAGCTCTACTTTTGTCTCTCGTCCAAACATTTCTACATTGATAGAAACAGTTTTCCTCTTTTCGTTGACAGCGGTAATCACTCCCACGGTATCCTTCCATGCTCCGCTGATGACTGTAACCATATCGCCTTCCTTAAGGTCAACCTCAAGTCTTGCTTCAGGCTTTGCGGCATTGCCGCTGTAGCCAAGTGCTACAAGTTCATCTTCGGTGAGTGGTACCGGCTTGCTTCCCGGGCCTACAAAACCTGTAACGCCTCTGGTATTCCTTACAACATACCAGGTTTCATCATTCATATACATATGTATAAGAACATATCCGGGGAAAAGTTTTTTATCTGACGATTTTTCGACACCATTTTTTACTTCAAGTATGGTCTCCATAGGAACCGTAACCTCAAGTATCTGATCTTGAAGTCCGCGATTCTCAATTGTCTTTTCAATATCTACTTTTACTTTATTCTCATAGCCTGAATAAGTATGGGCTACGAACCATTGTGCCTCTGCCATATTTTCACCTATTTAAGAACAAAGTTTAGTAAAAATTTGAAGATAAAGTCAAGTATTGATATTATAATACCAAGTACAATAGATGATGAAATAACAGCAATAGTCTGCTTTACAATATCATCCTTTGTCGGCCATACTATCTTTTTAAACTCTGTCTTTATTCCCTTCCAAAAGTCAGATATCTTTCCGCTTTTTCCTTCAGCCATAATTACTCCTATTTTGTTTCCTTATGCACTGTATGAGTTCTACAGAACCTACAATACTTTTTAATTTCCATACGGTCAGGATGATTTTTCTTATCCTTTGTCGTATTATAGTTTCTCTGCTTGCACTCTGTACAAGCAAGTGTTATCTTTGTACGCACAATCTCCACCTCCATTGTTCGAATTAGACTTGAAAATCCAAAAAAAAAGGACTTTGCATCCTTAATCTTTAGTATTCTATCATATACAAGTATAACCGTCAATATATAAATATTTTTTCTTGACAAATTTCAATTTAATTCTAGAATAAACATTGAAACAAAAACACACGTCTATGGAGGACTTCTATGGAAAAGCTAAAATTATTTTTCAAAAGGAAAGATATTGTAATTTCAGCCAAGCGTTACGGTATTGATGCATTGGGCGCTATGGCACAGGGACTGTTTTGTTCACTGCTTATAGGTACTATTATAAATACTGTAGGTAAGCAATTTCAAATTTCTTTTCTTACGAGTACGGTTGCTACTATTGCAGGGGTTGAATATACGGTAGGATCTCTGGCAAGTGCTATGAGCGGTCCGGCAATGGCTGTTGCTATCGGCTATGCACTCAATACTCCGCCACTTGTACTATTTTCTTTGATTACTGTAGGTTTCGCTTCCAATGCACTAGGGGGTGCAGGCGGACCATTGGCAGTATTATTTGTTGCTATTATAGCGTCTGAAGTAGGAAAAATGGTTTCAAAAGAAACCAAGATAGATATTCTTGTTACACCTCTTGTAACAATATCTGTCGGAATCTTCTTATCCGCTATACTTGCTCCAACTCTTGGAAAAGCCGCTATGAAACTTGGAACAGTGATTATGTGGGCTACAAGCCTTCAACCTTTCCTTATGGGTATACTGGTTTCACTTCTTGTCGGTGTGGCACTTACACTTCCCATTTCATCGGCAGCCATATGTGCGGCTCTTGGACTCACAGGGCTTGCAGGCGGTGCCGCTTTGGCAGGCTGTTGCGCTCAGATGGTCGGATTTGCTGTTATCTCATTTCCAGAGAATAAATGGTCCGGACTTATATCTCAAGGTATAGGAACATCAATGCTCCAAATGGGCAATATAGTAAAGAATCCACGCATCTGGATTGCACCATGTATTACTTCTATGATTACAGGACCTATTGCTACATGTATATTTAAGTTGCAAATGAACGGAGCTGCCGTATCATCAGGTATGGGTACATGCGGTCTCGTAGGGCAGATTGGAGTGTATACAGGTTGGGTAAGCGATATTGCAAACGGAAGCAAAGCTTCTATTACTTCATTTGACTGGATAGGACTTATATTTATATCATTTGTTCTTCCGGCTGTTATCACACCTGTTATTCATATGTTTGTGAAAAAGATGGGACTGGTAAAGACAGGCGATCTTAAATTATAAAATAATCCTCGGGATTTGGTGAATTCCAAAATCCCGAGGATTTTATTTTTACAGTAATCTGAATACCTGCTCCGCAGTATCTGTAAGATTTTGCTTTGCAATATCTGTTTGCATTGCTTCTTCCAATGTAACTATTCTTCTAAGTATCGGGAAGAAGGCATCAATTCCGTGCTCATTACAAACTCCTGCATCCTCCGTTACACTTCCTGAGAATGCTATAACTTTTTTGTTATACTTCTTTGCAATATTTGCTACACCTACAGGAGCCTTTCCCATAACGGTTTGATGATCGAGTCTGCCCTCTCCTGTAACTACAATATCAGCATCCTTTACATATTCCTCAAGCTTTGTCTCATCAAGGACTATTTTTATTCCCGATTCAAGCTTTGAATTTGTAAAGTTAAAGAATGCATATCCAAGTCCGCCTGCCGCACCGGTTCCGGGATATTCACTGTCTGCAGTAGGATATTTTTCTTTTACTATCTTTGAATAGGCATTTAGCCATCCGTCCATATCTGCCACCATTTCCTTAGTAGCACCCTTTTGCGGTCCGTATATTGCGGAGCATCCAAGCTCTCCACAGAGAGGATTATTTACATCACATGCCACTCTGAAATAACATTCCGAAAGCTCTTTTATTACATTCTCATCTCTTATGCTTACAATATCTCTGACACCGCTTGCTCCAAATCCTACCTGATTACCTTCTTTATCAAGGAACTCATACCCCAGTGCCTGAAGCATTCCTATTCCACAGTCATTTGTAGCGGAACCGCCTATTCCAACTACAAAATGCCTGCAGCCTTTATTTATGGCATCCTTTATAAGCTCTCCTACTCCGAATGTGGTAGTATATAAAGGGTTCTTTTCATCACCACTTACCAAGGTAATGCCTGCAGCCTGTGACATTTCTATTATAGCAGTCTTACTTGAATCAACTATTCCGTAAACGGCGTTTACTTTTCTCCCTACAGGTCCTGTTACATCAACATTTATAAGCCTTCCGCCCATACCGATAGAAAGAGCTTCCACAGTGCCCTCACCACCGTCTGCAAGCGGTCTTATTTCAACTTCTGCATCCTTATGTGCTTTCTTTATTCCATTTGATATAGCCTCACCTGCCTCCAAAGAAGACATACTTCCTTTAAATGAATCAATGGCAACAACAACTCTCATTTTGCTGTTTCTCCTTTCATCTGTACTGATGCCAGTTTATCATATAAATACATCAAAATATACTTAAAAAATCTACTTGTTTATAAAATAAATCTTATACTGTATTTTTTATATAAAATAAATCCTACCGATAAAACAGCGATTAATCCCCCGGTTAATAATATGATTGAATTTCCTACACTGATTTTATCTGAATTATATAAAGCTATAAATTTTTTGATCTCATCAAAGCTATACCAGCCCTTTTTTATAGAAATCTTATCTCTCTCAATATCGACTAAAACCCCTACCTTTAATGAATCATCATCAAAAACTTTCACCAACAATACTGATCCGAAGGGGGTGGCCCTGTCTGCCCCAAGCACGAGGATATTTGTCATTCCTGTATTATATTGTTCACCTAAAAGCTCGGACATCAGAGCTATTGTTGTGTAATTTTTGTCCTCATAAATTAAATTTTCGGCTTCAAAAAGCTTACCGTTTTTATCATACGAAAGTATTCTTTCCAAGTATTCATTTGACGGCTTATATTCTGTCACAACCCAGTTGGAGTCCTTCATATCAATAGTATCTGTATTCGACTCAAAGACAAGTTCTCTAAGTTTATCCTCAGATTTAATTTTGCTGACAGGCACCGCATTATATACAAAGAATAGATCGGTATTATTAACAACATTTTGATTAGGCTCCCCATTTTTTGAAAGAGCATTTATCATAACATCATTCGAAGGAGGAGTGATACCAAATGAATTGATGCAAATATTTAAAGAGAAAATACAAAAAAATATAAATACCGATATCTTTGCAGCTTTATTATTCATCTTAACCTCCATAAAACAATTAAATCAATAGACTGTGAAAATAATATTGATTACTCCTAATCATGTTTTTGTAGAACAAATGCTCCGCTTGAATTTCCCACTCTTGTATAATATTTTATCCCTACTCCGGGTGTAATAACACAAACTGTATTCTTATAATCATATATGGCATATGAGCCGTTATCCAATGTAATCGTACAAAAACTCTCACCGGGATCTATTGTATAGTTTCTATATTCACGGGTCTTTGTGTCCATATATGTCCCATCTCCATAGAAATCAGTTCCAAAAAAAGAAATAGCATCTGAATTCACTACATCAAAAATTTGATCTGCACAATATGTACTACCTATTGGCTTTTTTATAGAATTATATCCATTAATACACAATATAAGAATTATTATAATAAATTCTATACTGCATATAACAAATGCTATAATCCGCTCAATCGACTTTTTTTGCATAGGCGTTTTCCCCATTTATTTCCTTCCGACTCTTGATTAAACTGTATCTCACGTCCAATAGCTTTAGTTGTACGTGATAATACAAAATAACCGTCATTAACTCCTTCCTAATTCTAATTAATTTTCACAGTCTATAATCTTGACTGAATTATATCACTCTTTATATTTTTTTCAATTGATATCTTCCTCGGAAATAAGAATGTGCAGCCAACACTACAGTCTTTAGAACAAAATAAAAAAGGCGAAGTTTCCTCCACCTTTAAACAACTTATTTTAAGAGCTCATCATAGCAAGCCGCTACACCGTCTTTTTCTATCTTTTCAAACCATCTGTTTACGATATCATACATATCGCTAATGTCCTCACCCCAGTAATCTTCTCTCTTTAAGATATCCGCTACCGAAGCGCTCTTCATAAACTTTACAATCTCTTCACCGTCATTTGCTTCATCTGTCTTATAAAATGCGATAAGTGCGGCCAATGAGAAACTCAGTATCTCAGGATATTTTCCGTTTTCCACCTTATACTCCAAGATTGTCGGAAGTACTCTGGCTCTGAACTTTGACACTGAATTAAGTGCAATTGATAAAAGCTGATGCTTGATAAAAGGATTTGAAAATCTCTCAAATACAGCTTCTCCGAACTTTCTGTTATCCTCTGTATCTCCTATTGTAGGTATTATTTCCTCAAACACAGATTTTCTAAGAAGTGATGATACCTTTTCATCTTTCATGCACTCACCTACAGTCTCAAGTCCATATAGTCTTGCTGCTAAAACCATTGAAGTATGTGCTCCGTTAAGTATACGAACCTTTCTCTTCTTATAAGGATCCACATTGTCGGTCCAAACTACATTAAAGCCTGCCTTTTGCAGTGGAAGCTCATCCTCGTGATTTCCCTGTATTACCCAAAGGTGGAAAATCTCGGCTGTATCCATCATATTGTCCTTTTGACCGATTCTCTCCTCAAGAGCTTTATGTTCATCTCTTGGAAATCCTGTAACAATTCTGTCTACCAATGTAGAGCAGAAGCTGTTTTCTTTTTCAAGCCATGAAGCAAAATCCGCTCCAAGCTCCCATTTGGAAGCATACTGCTTACAACATTTTAAAAGCTCTTCACCATTGTGATCTATAAGTTCGCATGAAAGTATAATAAATCCGGACAATCCTGCTTTAAATCTTTCATAAAGAAGTGCTGTTAATTTTGCCGGAAAGCTGTTTGCGGGTGAATCGGAGAGTTTATTATCATCTTCATACACAATTCCTGCTTCTGTAGTATTTGACACAATAAATCTGAAATCAGGATTCTTTGCCAGACTCAAATATCCTTCATAGTCATCATATGGATTGATACATCTGCTGATAATATCTATATGAGTATGTTCATCTACCACCTTACCGTTATCAACTCCTCTTAAGAAAAGATTGTATTCACAGTTTTGTGCTTCAAGCATCTCACACATACCCGTTTTTATAGGCTGAACGACAACTACAGAGCCTTCAAATAAGCCCTTATCATTTAATTTCTGGAAGAAATAGTCTACAAATCCTCTCAAAAAACCGCCTTCACCAAATTGGATGATTCTCTCTTTAGCCTTCATATTATACTCCTAATATTTTTTATTAACTACTGCAGCCATTGCCATCAGTAATCTGTTATCATTGAAATAATCTTACCTACTTCAATGTTATCTTTCCACTTCCACATCTTAGCTTTATACATCGATATATTTGCTTCATATCTTCAGACTTTATTTTTTTTCGCCCTCTAATAATGTAAGCGTTTACATTTTTGAGTATATAATATTTGAAATTTTTTGTCAATCAAAAAAGACAGCTAAAAGCTGCCTATAATTACTCATCTTTCCAAATATATTTTTCAGGATTGCACCATCCACATATATAATCAAGCATATCCGCAAACCACTCTTTTGAAAATCCTTCCTCTAAGCTTTTATAATATTCAAAAAAAATATTATATACAGAATCTTTTGAAATTCCCAAATCATGTATAGCGATTAATAAATCATACCCCTGTTTACTGTAATCAGAAAAATTCGATTCTGTAACAGCTTTAGAAAGTTGTTTTATCTTATCAAATAATATATCAATATCATTCATTTGTTTACCTCTATATTTTGATTAAGAAAGCCGACAGCCCCCTGTCTATCTATAAATCCTCTACATCTATCGCCTTTATTCCGTTTCTCCTTAATAAATCTGCAAATACACCCTGTCCTGACATAATTTTTCCTGAAAATGAACCGTCATATATCGCATTTACTCCACATGAGGGACTTCTTGACTGTAATATAACAATATCGGCATTTTGCTTTTTTACTGTCTCCAGTGCTCTCCTTGCTCCTTCACGGAATTCTTTATCAACAGATGTGCCGTCCTTGAGACTGACTATACCGTTTACTATTTCCGCAGGTTCTCTTGGAATAGGCAGTCCGCCAAGGACTTCAGGACAAACAGGTATTACCTCATGTCCTTTGGTATAATCTCTTACCTTTTCACTGTAATTATTTCCGCCGTTATATTTACAATTTTCTCCAAGTAAACATGCACTTACCGCTATTTTCATTCTAATAACCTACACTTCTTATAAATCTTTTCAATAATTTTTGATTTAAATTCCATATACTTATCTATATCATCCGGATAGAGTACTGCAGCCTGTTCTTTCACCTTTGAATATTCAGCTGCTAAAGCAGGATTATTTTTCAAAAAATTCCTAAATGTAATATGTTTGAAGAGTTCTTTGGAGTCTTGAGGGCATACATATAAATGATGTGTCATCAATTCTTCTTTTCCGGAGTATGAAAAAGCTTCTCTACCTTCAATACCCAAATCTCCCTCGTGTTCATATCCTTTTTTATTAAGTAATTCTTTAATAATTGCAAATTTGTCCTTTTCAATAACAATATCAAGATCAATGACGGGTTTTGATGATAGTCCTTCAACTGATGTACTTCCAACATGTTCAATTTTGATTGAATTGTAAATGATATCTTTGCCTAATGAAGCTACTATCTTTTCATATTCATATTTCCATTGAGGATTCCATTTTTCTACTACGACTCTTTTTGTTCTCATTTATCGGTCATCTCCACAAATTCTAACTATAATTTCTCTATCTCAAATCCAAATACATTATATCAAAATCTATATATGAATCCTCTATTTTAAAATAAGCCGGAGATGTACCGATTTTTCTGAATCCAAACTTTTCATAGACATGAATTGCCCTAAAATTATCACTTCTGACTTCAAGATTTATTATCTCAATACCATGTGACTTGGCATACTCTATCGCCATTT
>CAKAQP010000090.1 GCA_916720285.1 uncultured Lachnoanaerobaculum sp.
ATAATAATCTGAGAGCAGGTATTCATGCCACAAAATGGATGCGAAGCACAATTTAAAAAATAGATATATGCATATTGATTTCAATATTTAAAGTGTCAATAAGGTTTAATTGCTCGTGAAAATGGAAAATGAAACGGTAAGTGGAAGATACTTATAGAAGCATAATATGTGCTAAAGATTGAAAATCAAAAATCTGCTATAAAATCCGCAGAGAATATACTTAAAAATAAGATTATCCTTGATGAATAGGACAGTTTTGAGTCTTTAAGATATGTGCTGTCAGATAAAGTTGATAACGAAATGACAGATATGACGAAGCTTGCATGTGACTTCAACAAATTAATATATGGCCTGAGTAAGGTATAATCTTATGTTGTCGGAAGGTAAGAATAAAGATGGTCTCAGTGAATGGGAAAGGGAATAAAATGACAGATGAAAAATTAGTTCAATTAGGCTTAAATGGTAAGAATTCTCTAAAAATGATTTTATCGGGATATGTTGAGAATGATAAGAATGAGAATGGTGGAGAAAAAGTGGGTGTAGTTTCTGTTATGTTTGTGTCTGAAAACAAAGAACTTGTCAGTAAAAAAATGGAAGAATTTGAAGAAAAATATCCTGAAAGATATTTTATGGTGTACAGTGTTCCATTGGATACTGAACTGGAAGAATTAGATCATTATCCATCTATTGCCATTTTTGAAAGTGATTTTAAGTAGAATTTTTATAGTAAAAAGTTAGTTGATTATATCAAAGGTAAGTCATAAAGACGGTACTTCAGTGGAGTGAATAAAATATATGACGGATCTTTTCCGGGTAAGCTTATTCATAGACATGTGTATTTGCAGGAGAATGGAATAAAGGTGATGTACATTGCGGATTTATAGATATTTGGGTTTGTAAGTATAATATATATATATATTTCGTTTTGGAAGTACTGAACCTTAAGTATGCATATACTAAGCATTGCATTGCATGTAAATATTATTGAAAAGATTTATGAGAAAAGAGTTTGAAATAAATGGTTGTATAGAAGTTCAAGCGGAAATAACTGAGGACGAATTTTCTAATGCATTTATTCAATTTGTTGAATCTAAGGGTTGGTCTTTTGGTGGCGGTATAAATGAAATTCAGGATGGTTACTATATTTTGCCGGACGGGAGCAAGGGAAAATCCGTTTTAGAGGATGAATAAAAATTATATAAAGAATTAATTTACAGAAAAGCACATAATCTTAAAGTTTTAAATGATTCGTGTACTTGCAAGATAACAAAAAATTGGGTTAGAAAGTGATTTACAGATTTGGTTAACATAATATAATTAAAGTACATAGCAAAAGGGGAGGTGGTCTGTTTGTCATACAATAGTTGGAATCTTGAGCTAAATGAATATATACGCCAAGGTGAACCGGATAAGGTTGAAAAGAGTAATGCATGGAAAACTGCTATCGGGCTTCAGGATGTAGACGGACTTAAGCCCTCAAAATATTTGATTGAGACTGCAAAAGATCATATTGAAGGTAAAATCAGTATTGTTGAAGCAGATAGGCTTATCAGCAGTTATTATAAAGAAAGAAAAGACAGGGATGGTGTTGAAGCAGATACTAAAGAAGCTGATATTGTATCTGTAAGAATCGCAAAATTACTTGGAGAGAAGACCTTTCAATTTTCACCTGTAGAATTACAAAATATTCATCGTAAATTATTTGAAGGTGTACTTCATTATGCCGGAAGAATAAGAGACTACAATATTACAAAAAATGAGTGGGTACTTAATGGAGATACAGTACTGTATGCATCGTTTGACAGTATCAGGGCTACACTTGATTACGACTTTTCGCAGGAGAAGAACTTCTCCTATAAGGGACTGAACATACATGAGGCTATTAGACATTTTGCTAAATTTACATCAGGTATATGGCAAATTCATCCGTTTGGAGAAGGAAATACAAGATCAACTGCAGTATTTATTATCAAATATTTAAAGACATTTGGCTTTACCATAAGTAACGATACATTTGCCCAAAATTCATGGTATTTCAGAAATGCTCTAGTTCGAGCAAATTATAACAATCTGAGAGCAGGTATTCATGCTACAAGTGAATTTCTTGGATTATTCTTTGAAAATCTTTTAATGGATGCGAAGCATGATTTAAAAAATAGATATATGCATATTGATTTTGATGGCCAAAGTGCCAATAATTCAGTTTCAAAGTGCCAAAATGGCACTTTGGAAATATCTTTGGAAGAATTAGCTATTATAAATGCCTTAAAGACTAATCCGGCATTAACTCAAAAACAGATATCGGAGCTTGTAGGGAAGTCGGAGAGAACG
Organism: uncultured Lachnoanaerobaculum sp.; assembly: GCA_916720285.1. GTDB lineage: Bacteria > Bacillota > Clostridia > Lachnospirales > Lachnospiraceae > Lachnoanaerobaculum. The sequence continues at coordinate 2,332 of CAKAQP010000090.1, forward strand.
ATTAAGAGAAGTACAGTGGAAATGCAGGAAAAAGGTTTGATTGCTCGCGAGAACGGAAAACGAAACGGTAAGTGGAAGATACTTATAGAATCATAATATGCACTAAAAAAGGAAGAGCATGCAATTAGGATGGATTGCTTTTTTCGAAAGAAGATAGAAAAAAAGCATCGGATGTTATAAATCTGCCACATAGTGATAAAATCATAGAGAACTTGTGTACTGCGTTATAGGTAATATCTCAGTTTTCCAGGAGTTATCATACGGAGAGTGTGTGCTTGCTGGAGAGAAATTAGAGGAGAGAGTGAAGCTTATAGTTATAAAAAGAAGATTGATAGTTGCATTATATGTAATATTTATGATGGTTATAACTTTACCGGCCATATTTTATATATTTCAATGGAATATAACATCTGGAGAAACATTTTTTTATAAGGGAGAAAAATTCATATATAACTTTATGGTCTATATATTAGAGCCATTGATTGTAATGGCTTATCTTTATTTTGTTTATGTAACAGCAGCGAGTTTAAGGTTTTACTTGAAATATAAGGACTTTGGAGCAAATTGTTATTATTTTCATAGAGATAGACTTTATATACATTCCGGATTTTCACCAATTCCCATAGAGAAGATAGAATATATGAAAATAGTGCGACATGTATATCGAGGAGAATACTTTGTAATTTCAATCAAAATTAAAAATAAGATGTTAAAACATAAATTTCGACTGGGTATTGGTGGTTTTATTCGTGGAGATAATAGTGTCTTACTGAAAAAATTGATAAGTGATTTAAATAAACGAGATATTCCCTATGTGATGAAATAGTAAAGTATATCGAATAGGTAATTTTTTATTTTACTTCCTTTTGTGCTACATTTATCATGTAATAAAGCACAAAAGGAAGTAAAACTATGAATACAGATAATATAAAAAAATATAGAAAAAACAATGGTATAGTTACTGCGAAGGAAGTTAATAAATACAGTATTGGCTCATGGTATCTTACGTATATGGTGAGAAAGTGTGAGTTTGATAGATTACGCAAATATTTTTGAGATATCGGAACGTATTGAGAGTATTTTGGAGGTACTTTCCTATGAAATTTGAAGTAGTTCAATTTAGAATCATAATATTCACTAAAAAGGAAGACTATGCAATTAGGATGGATTGATTTTTCGAAAGAAGATAGACAAAAGGCACTGGATGTTATCAATCTTCTAAGTGAACAGGGGGCGGTTGATGAGCTGGGGATAGGAACTGTCAGAGATGCATTTGCAAACTGCTTTTTCCCCGGGACATCTACAGTACAGACAAGAGCAAAATATTTTTTTATAGTTCCACGTATTTTGAAAGAGGCGGTTGACGGCAGATATGACAAAGACATAGGTAGAATTTTAAAAGAAATAGATGCTGATGAAAAAGACTGTGCCATAAGATTGCTAAATTCAGACTCTAAAGTTGAAGGTGTTATCGGAAGCAGAGTCCTGCCAAGGGGATGGGTGTCAAGAAGGCCCTCCGACATATACTGGAACGGAATTAAAAGATATGGAATATTTTGTATTAAGGACTTGTCGATACAGGAGTATATTTCATCGGCAGTAAGGATTGAAAATCAAAAATCCGCTATAAAATCTACAAAGTATACTTATGACGAGGAAGAAAATAATGATGATGTAGATGCGGGAGATATAGACAGTATAAAGTTTTGGAGTATGCCCTCTTTTGGTGATGATTGGAGAGATAATCTTACAATTGATCTTACTAAAGAGGAGTCTGAGTATTTGAACAGGCAGATTCAAAAGGAGACAAGGGGGTCTCTTTTGGAGTATATACTTAAAAATAAGGTTATCCTTGATGAATATGACAGTTTTGAGTCTTTAAGATATGCACTGTCAGATAAAGTTGATAGCGAAACGGCAGATATGATGAAGCTTGCATGTGACTTCAACAATTTAATATATATGGCCAGAGTAAGGTATAATCTTATGTTATCGGAAGGTGAGAATAAAGATGCTCTCAGTGAATGGGAAAGATTAAGAAATGATATTAAATACAGAGCTCAAGTTAATTTGGACGAGGTGTTTTTTAAATTAAAGCTTATAAATATCAGAACAAAGAAATTTCTTTGTGACATACAAAGTGCATTTATAAATGAAGACATTGATTTGGCAGATGAAATAATACGTAAGAGAGAGCTATATTTAAAGGGAAGCGGACGGGCAAAGTTAATGAGAACAAAGGAATTTGATCATTCCAAATGGGTAGGCGGTAAAGAACTTGACTACAGATTTTTTAATGCAAGAAGGATTATAAACGACATCTATAATTGGAGATAAGTATATGTTTAGACCTGATTCAAATATTGACAGGACTGATTACAGTAATATTTTAATGCCGCCAAAGGGTTATAAATTGGAAAGCGCAATCGGAACAACATATTCATTAGATTTGGAAGCGCTGACGGCAATAGCTGTTTGCCTCGGATTATCTGAGGAGGTGGACAGCAGACTGATGCAAAATCCTATATGTATGTTGAATGCACTGCAGAAAGTATCAGACAGACTGATACTTTTTTGTGAAGCAGGGCAAATCAAAGCACCTTCAAAGCCTACAGCTCTATCTGTTTTACTTGAAAAAATAGTGGTGGAAGTTGCATTACCTATGGATAAAAGTATGGGCAGATATCCTGCGTTCCACCCTAAAACATGGATGCTGTCTTATATAAACAGTGATGGAGACAGGAAGTATAGATTTGTAGTAATGAGTAGAAATCTGACATTTGACAGAAGCTGGGATATAAGTTTTGCAATGGATAGCAGTAAGAAGGTCAGACAAAAAAGAAAGAGTACACATATATGTAAATTCTTGGAGTATTTGGCTTTTAACGTGAATAAACAATGCATAGATTATATAAAGAAAAGAAATCTAATTCGCAAAATGATGAAAGAAATTAAAGATATTTCTTTTTCGCTTGACAACGATATATTCGGGGAGAATTTTGAGATATTGCCTCTGGGCATTGGAGAAAAAGCATACAAAATAGAAAATGATAAATTGTTTTGCAAGCAAAAAGGTAATGCAGATTTTACATTTAATGAGCTTGTCGTAATGTCACCGTTCTTATCAAGGAGTGTAATTGCAGACTTCAACCTTGCGGACAGAGCATTGTCGGAGTGTAGCAGAACCCTTATTACAAGGCGATCTGAACTGGGGAAATTAAGAGAGTGTGATGTCAATAATTTTACCATATATACATTAAAAGATGAGATTATAGACGGAGAAGATGAAATCTCAGATGAATCGACGGATAAAAGAAAACAGGACATCCATGCAAAGATATACTTGCGAAGAAAATATGCCGATGTGGACTTGTATCTGGGCTCTATGAATGCATCATATTCTGCAATCAATAAAAATGTGGAAATGATGGTAAAGCTTAGCACAAAGAATAAATATCTTAACGGTGAAAAGTTTTTGGATGATATATTTTGTGGAAATTCGGATGATACAAAAAATCCGTTTGAACAGGTTAATATAGAATGTGCGCCGGACGACAGTGAAGATATTAACAGAAATATATTGGAAGATAAAATAAAGTATTTATGCAGAACAAAGAAAATTGCTTATATTTCAAAAGACGAATCCAATACAGATAAATACAATATTAAAATAGAATTTACCGGTATTGATACAGATAAAAGTATAATGATTTCGCCGATTAATTCAAAAAGGAAACATATCTTGTCTGAGCATATTGAGTTTTCGGACATGGATATATTGCAATTATCAGAGTTTTATAAAGTGGAAATTAGATTAGGTGATACTGTACTCAACAGGATTATTATGATTCCCACAATCGGTTTTCCGGATAACCGAGAAAATTCAGTGGTAAACAGCGTTATAGGAGACAAAGTATCTTTTATCGAATATATTTCACTTGTACTTGGTGATGACTATATTTTATCTATGATTGAGGGAAAGCAAATAAGAGAATCAGGAATTTTTAGCAATAAAAGCGGTATAATGCCTGCAATCTATGAGAAAATGTTGAAGGTAGCAGTGGCAGAGCCTGAAAAGATAAAGGATATCGGATATGTACTTAAGATGGTTAATGACAGTGAAATTATACCGGATGAATTTCGCAGACTATATGAAACATTCTGCAGTACTCTAAAATTGAGAACACAATAAAGGATTATGTATGACAAAGTTTGATATAGACGAGATTGAAAAACGCACTATGAATATGTTGAAGGATTTTCAGGCGGAAACAGTTAAGCGTGTAGATTATCTTTTTAGAAATATGCAGAATCATGTGCTTGTTGCCGATGAGGTCGGTATGGGTAAGACACTTATCGGCAGAGGTGTTATTGTAAAGACGGCCAGACAAAAAATCGAAGAAAAGTGCGATCTATGTAAGGTGGTTTATATTTGCTCGAATCAAAACATTGCAAACCAAAACATCAGAAAGCTTAATATTACAGGAAGAAATATCATTGAATCGGTGTCGGACACAAGATTATCCATGCAACATTTAAAGATTACGGAACAAGCAAGTGATGAGGCTGTAAAAGAAGGATTTATACAGCTTATTCCGCTTACACCGGAAACCTCATTCAGAATGACATCAGGAGGCGGAAGTGTACAGGAAAGAGCTTTGATTTTTGCAATCTTGAAGCGGATTCCGGATTTTAAGGCTCATATAAAAATCCTTGAAGATTTTATGATACATGGTGCAATAAAGTCATGGGAGAGTAGTGAAAAATACTTGTATGAGAGTCGTGTGGCACAATGTGAAGAGGCTACAGGAGGTATCTATCCTAAAAATATAATTGATAAGATATGCAGTGAAGAATTTGAGGAAATAAGAAATATTTTACTGAACCATTTAAAGGATAGAAGGTATAAGAGAGAACCTTTATACTCGGATTATGCAGTAATGAATAAGATTAGGGTTATGTTTGCAAAGATAAGTGTATCCATGTTGGAACCTGATCTGGTAATTATGGATGAGTTTCAAAGATTTAAGTTTCTTATATCAGATGAGGACAGTGAAATAGGTATACTTGCTAAAAGATTTTTCAGCGGTAGAAATACAAAAGTGCTTCTTATGTCTGCAACTCCATATAAGTTATACTACACATCGGAAGAGATAGATGAGTCACAAGGTTATGAACATCTTGAGGAATTCTTGCAGGTTATGAAATTTATCTTTAATGATGAAGCAAAATACGGTGAGTTTAAGAAAATATGGGATAATTATTACGTTGTACTCAGAAATATGAAGATGGGAGACAGTACCGTTCTCGAGTTAAAAAATTTAGCTGAAGACGCCATGTATCAGGGTGTCAGCAGAACAGAGCGTATATCTGTTATGGATTCAGGAGATTTTATAGATGATACCGGTGTTAAATATCATTTACAGGTAAATGAAAATGATATAAATTCGTATATACAGATGTCTGCCTTGTTGTCTAATGCAAAGGTAGGTGATACCTGTCCGATAGACTATGTAAAGAGTTGCCCCTATCTAATGTCATTTATGAGAAAATACAAGATTAAAGAGCAAATTGAAAGATATTATCGCAAAAATAAATATGAGCTTGAGAGTGAAAGAGTTCAAAATCTGTTGTGGTTAAGTCGCAGTAAAATAGGTAAATATGAAGAACTACCAAAGACCAATGCAAGATTGGAGGCCTTAAAAGAGAAAGCCTTTATTAACGGCGCGGAAAAATATCTATGGATTCCACCGTCAATGCCATACTATGAGATGCAGGGTGTATATAAAAACAGTAAAGGTTTTTCCAAAGTACTTGTTTTTTCCGCATGGGAGATGGTGCCAAGAATGATAGGTGTCATGTTATCGTATGAGGCGGAGAGGCTTACAGTAGGAAAGCTTGTAAATCAAATAAAAAATAAAGATATAAAAAATACAGGTTATTTTGCAAAAGGCACGAGGAAATATCCTTCTCCAAGACTTAGATTCAATACTTCAAACGGTGAAGTGAGAGGTATGAATTTACTTACACTGATTTATCCCTCAAAGGTACTGGCAGATATGTACTCACCAATTGAATCGCTTAATAATCGTGAATCTTTGAAAGATATAGAAAAGTCTATAAGACGTAGATTAACAGGTAAACTTAGGGTATTGGAAGAAAAGTATGGAGATCTTTCTAAAAAGAAGGAAGATACAAGGTGGTACTATCTTGCGCCTATACTTATGGATGGAGTTGATTATGTAAAAGATTGGGCAGAGAATGTTTTACCGATTCAAGATAGTGAGTATGAAACCTTTGATGTAGCCGATAATCCAAAAGATAAAGTAAACAAGGGGTTTAAAGCACATATTGAAAAACTCCAAAATTACCTGAATTACCCGGAAGAAATACATCTTGGCAGAACACCTGATGATTTGGTAGAAACATTGATAAATACGGTTTTAGGATCTCCGGCTGTTTGCATATATCGTTCAAATTTAGGAAACAGAGAAATGGCTACATCACTGGCCAAAATTTTTATAAATAACTTTAATCTTCCAGAATCTACAGCTATTATTGACCTTGCATATGGAAGATGTAGAGATGATAATTCACATTGGCAAAATGTCCTTAAATACTGTAAAGACGGATGTTTTCAGGCTATGATTGATGAATATATTCATATGTTGAAAGAAAGTGTCGGTTCTCAAGATGATTTTGATAGAAACTCTCCGGTATATAATATGATGGTTGATTCATTAAATATGCGTACAGCCACATATGCCATTGATACTCATGCGGATTTTAAGAAGCGAATTTCCGGTACAAATGAAATAGGGGATGAATGTAGGATTAGATCAAGCTATGCGGTAGGATTTGGTAATGAGAGGGGAGATAATTCCAAGACTGTCATAAGAAAGGAAAATATCAGAAATGCCTTTAACTCTCCGATGCGTCCCTTTGTATTGGCTACTACATCCATAGGTCAGGAGGGACTTGACTTTCATAACTATTGCCGCATTATAATGCATTGGAATCTGCCAAGTAATCCTATAGATCTTGAACAAAGAGAAGGCAGAATAAACAGGTTTAAATG
>CAKAQP010000091.1 GCA_916720285.1 uncultured Lachnoanaerobaculum sp.
GCATGCCAGAGTCAATGTCAAGATGATAGATCAGGGTTCATCAGAGCTTAATATCATTGTAGGAGTAAAAGAAAACGACTTTGAAACAACTATAAAGGCTATATATGATATGTTTGTAAAATCGGTATCTTAAAATGGCAAAAGTAATAATAATAGGCGGAGGTGCGGCAGGAATGATAGCAGCATACTCCGCTGCTTTAACATCAAAGCAGGTAATACTGCTGGAAAAAAACGAAAAACTTGGTAAAAAGATATTTATTACAGGCAAGGGCAGATGTAATCTTACAAATGCCTCAGACATGAATACAGTAATGGAAAATGTTGTAAGTAATAAAAGATTTTTATTCAGTGCATTTAAAAATTTCACAAATGAAGACATTATGAATCTTGTGGAGAACAACGGGACGAAGCTTAAGATTGAAAGAGGAAACAGAGTATTTCCTGTCAGCGATCACTCTTCGGACATAATAAAGTCGCTTGAAAATGCCATAAGAGATCTGCATGTGGATATAAGACTTAATACAAAAGTGGATGAGCTTATAATAGAAAATGACAGATGCATAGGTGTAGCAATCGGTAAAAATAAAATTATGGCTGATGCTGTAATAGTGGCTACAGGAGGAATGTCCTATCAGGCCACAGGTTCAGACGGTGACGGATACAGATTTGCAAAAGAGGCAGGCTTAAGCGTAAGTAAACTCTATCCTTCTTTAGTACCTTTTAATATAGAGGGGGAGAGAATAAAAGCATTGCAGGGACTTTCTTTAAAGAATATTCATGCTTATATCTACAATGACAAAAAACTTGTATATGATGAATTCGGTGAAATGCTCTTCACACATTTCGGAGTGAGCGGACCTGTAATAATATCCGCATCTGCCGTTATCGGAAACAAAAATATAAAAGGTTACAAACTAAGTATAGATCTGAAACCGGCTCTGGATGAGGAAAAGCTTGATGAAAGAATTCTTAGAGATTTTACGGAGCAAAAGAATAAAAGTTTGAAAAACTCTCTAAACAAGCTCTTTCCCGCAAAGCTGATAGATGAGGTCATATTTCAAAGTAAACTCGATCCCGATAAAAAGGTGAATTTACTTACAAAAGAGGAAAGACATAGTCTTGTTCATGCTACAAAAAATCTGGAATATGTGATAAGCTCTACAAGAGGCTTTAATGAAGCTATAATAACAAAGGGTGGAGTTGAAGTTTCACAAATAAATCCGAAGACAATGGAATCGAAGAAAATAAAAGGATTGTTCTTTGCAGGTGAGGTGCTTGATTTGGATGCATTCACAGGCGGTTATAATCTTCAGATAGCATGGTCAACAGGATATGCGGCAGGAGAAGGAGCAGGAAATGAGCAGTATAGCGATTGACGGACCTGCGGGAGCGGGCAAGTCGAGTATAGCAAAGGCTTTAAGTAAAAGACTTGGTTATATTTATATAGATACAGGTGCAATGTACAGAGCTGTAGCACTTTTCTTCGTGGAGAATAATGTTTCGGACGGCGCAGACAGCAGAATCGAATCTTTGTTGGACAAGCTTGAGATAAGTATAAAGTACGAAGACGGTGCACAGAAAGTTATCCTAAATGGAGAAGATGTCACAGGCAAGCTGAGACTTGAAGAAATAGGCAAAATGGCAAGTAAATTCAGTGCCATCGGCAGTGTAAGAGAAAAGCTTGTGGCACTTCAAAGAAAACTGGCACAAAAAGAAAATGTGGTGATGGACGGCAGAGATATAGGTACCGTGGTACTTCCAAATGCCGATTTAAAGATTTATTTAAGTGCAAGTTCAAAAGTCAGAGCTAAAAGAAGATATCTGGAACTTTTAGAAAAGGGACATAAGGATTTGGATATAAATGAGATAGAGGATGAGATAATAAAAAGAGATGAAGCCGATATGAACAGGAAAATATCACCTCTAAAGCAGGCTGATGATGCTTATTATCTGGATTCATCCGATATGACACTTGAAGAGGTGGTATCAAAGATACTGTCAATGGTAAAAGAGGAAAGATGAAAGTCGAATTAGCAAAAAGTGCCGGTTTTTGCTTTGGAGTTGAGAAAGCGGTAAACACCGTATATGAAGAAGCAAAAAAGGGCAATGATATAGTCTATACTCTGGGACCCATAATTCACAATGAGGAAGTTGTGAAAGATATGAAAAAAAGAGGTGTGGAGGCTGTGAAGATAGAAGATTTGGCTTCACTGCCAAAGGGCACTGTAATCATACGCTCACATGGGGTAAGCAGAGAGATATTTAATTTTGTAAAAAGAAGCGGACATAGAGTGGTAGATGCCACCTGTCCGTTTGTAAAAAAAATTCATGCCATAGTTTCAGTACAAAGCGGAAAAGGAAAAACTGTGGTAATAATCGGAAATCCCGAGCATCCTGAGGTAATGGGAATAAGAGGCTGGGGAGATGAAAATACCTATGCTGTTGAAAACATCGAACAATTTATAAATTTAGGATTAAAAAAAAATGAAGAAATTATAATTGTAGCTCAAACGACATTTAATCATAAAAAATTCCAAGAAATCATTGATAAAATATCGATTTTGGGTTATGATGTAAGATGTTTTAATACGATTTGCAATGCAACACAGGAAAGACAAGCTGAGGCAAAAAAAATAGCATCAAATGTGGATGCCATGATAGTTATCGGAGACAAAAAAAGCTCCAATACAGGCAAGCTTGTGGAAATATGTCAGGAAGAATGTAAGAATACAGTTTTTATTCAAACTCTTGAAGACCTAGATTATGGTGCTTTACTTTCTGTGGATAGTGTAGGTATTACGGCAGGGGCGTCAACCCCAAAACATATCATTGAGGAGGTTCAAAATATTGTCAGATCTAAGTTTTGAACAAATGTTAGATGAGTCATTCAAGACTCTACACACGGGAGAAGTTGTCAACGGTAAGGTAATTGATGTTAAGGAAGATCAGATCATTCTTAATGTCGGATTTAAGTCAGATGGTATCATCACAAGAAGTGAATATAGTAATGACAACGGTTTAGATTTAAGAACAGTTGTAAATGTCGGTGATGACATGGAAGCAAAAGTCTTAAAGATAAATGACGGAGAAGGTCAGGTTCTCCTTTCATACAAGAGATTGGCTCAGGATAGAGGTAATAAGAAGCTTGAGGATGCTTTCAACAACCACGAGGTTCTTACAGGAAAAGTTGTACAGGTAGTTGAGGGTGGTCTCAGTGTAGTGGTAGAGGATGCAAGAGTATTTATACCTGCATCACTTGTATCAGATACATTTGAAAGAGATTTATCTAAATATAAGGATACAGAGATTGAGTTCGTTATTACAGAGTTCAATCCTAAGAGAAGAAGAATCATCGGTGACAGAAAGCAGCTTCTTGTAGCTAAGAAAGAAGAACAGAAGAAGGCTTTATTTGAGAAGATAACACCGGGTGATGTAATTGAAGGTACAGTAAAGAATGTTACAGATTTCGGAGCATTCGTTGACCTTGGTGGTGCAGACGGTCTTTTACATATCTCAGAGATGAGCTGGGGTAGAGTAGAGAATCCTAAGAAGGTATTTAAGTCAGGTGATACCGTTACAGCCTTCATTAAGGATATCTCAGGAGAGAAGATTGCACTTTCAATGAAGTTCCCTGATCAGAATCCATGGCTTGACGCTGAAGAGAAGTTCGCACGTGGTAATGTTGTTAAGGGTAAAGTTGCAAGAATGACAGATTTCGGAGCATTCGTTGAGATTTCAAACGGTGTTGATGCATTGTTGCACGTATCTCAGATTTCACACGACCATGTTGAAAAACCTTCAGATGTGCTTAAGGTAGGAGATGAGGTTGAGGCTGTTATCGTTGAGTTCAACGAGGCGGACAAGAAAATTTCATTAAGTATCAAGGCTTTGACACAGGCAAATGAAGAGCTTGAGAAAGAGAACGCAAGAAATTCAGAGTCTGATGAAGAATAATAAATACTTTAGTTAATACAAGGTCGTAGGTGTTTTCATCTGCGACCTTTTTAACTGAAAAAACAAGGAGTTATATGAAGAGAAATTATAGAAATATAGTATTTTGGTGCGTTGTGGTTGCACTTTTATACCTTAGTTACGAGTGGCTTAGTGATGTCATATTCAGAGGATTTAATTATCTGGATTTAAAATACATGATAGTACCTGATGTACTTTTGCCGAGTATAAATGCTTTTGTGGATACATTGATATCTGTGGTGCTTATTGTTATCTACCTGATATTGGCTGTTTTTATAGTAAAAAAGCATGAAAAAGGAATTAAGCTCGGATTTGTAAAAGGATTTATTTTCTGTATTGTAATGGGATTTGCATTCTATGGAATAGCAGGTCTTTGGTTTGAAATTGTCGACAGATTTTTGGTATCAATACCTTTTATAGCTAAAAATGTGGAATATTTTTCAGGAGTATATGACGATCTTGAGTCGGGAGCATATATCTGGTCATTGCTTTCAATATCAATTATAGGACCTATAGTTGAAGAGATACTTTTTAGACTTCTTATCTTCAATTCTCTTGAGAGAATAACAAAGAGTCCGTGGTTTGCAATAATTGTATCGGGAGTATTATTCGGTATCTGGCATATGATCTTTGTTCAGAGCGTATATACGGCGATAATGGGCTGCATTATGGGACTTATTTATTACAAGACCAGAAATATTTTCTACACAATTTTTATACATATGGTAAACAATACAATCGGAAATCTGCCTTCCGCTCTTGACACCGATTTGGTAAATACGGCTATAAACCATATATCATATGCAATGGTTATTCCGGCTGTTATTTTGCTTGTTATTTTCTGCTTAAAGAAACCTGAAAGCAGAGATACCGAAACCGAAACATATACATACGGATTATAAAAGAAATGAATATAACTGTTTTTTCATTTACAAAAAATGGTAAAGATATAAATATCAGATTGATGGATATATTAAAGAATAATAATATTTCCTCATATACAATGCAAAAGTATCTTACAGACAGTAGAATGAAAGCTTTTAAAGATTTGAAAGAAACTGTAAAGGAGCATTTTAACGATGATGCAATTATTTTTGTCGGAGCGACAGGAATTGCGATAAGAAGTATTGCACCATATATAAAAGATAAATTTAGCGATCCTGCGGTGCTTGTTATAGATGAGCTTGGCAGATATGTGATATCTCTGCTCTCAGGACATATGGGTGGTGCCAATGAATTGGCGGAATATATAGGAGGGGCACTTGGTGCCACTCCTATTATTACTACAGCCACTGATATTAACGGAGCATTTGCGGTAGATGTATTTGCAAAAAAATACAATTTAATAATCTCATCAAGAAAACTTGCAAAGGATGTGAGTGCCGCATTGCTTGATAAAAAAGCAGTGGATATTGACAGTGATATTGACGGTATAAATGTGAAAGATATCAAAAAGAAATTGAATCCTTTAAATGAGGACTGTGAGCTTAGAATAAGAATTACCGACAGAGTTTATGATGAAAATGTACTGGCTCTTATACCAAAGGATATATATCTTGGCGTAGGATGTAAAAAAAATACTGATTCACGAAAAATGTGGGATTTTGTAAATGAAGTACTCAAAGAAGAAGGCATTGATATAAGAGCTGTAAAAGCTGTAGGAAGTATTGATATAAAGAAAGATGAAAATGCAATCAAAGATCTTGCCGACAGACTCTCGGTTCCCTTTAATACTTTTTCAAAGAATGAATTAAACGGAGTTGAAGGAGAATTTAATGAGTCTGAGTTTGTAAAACAGACTGTAGGTGTAGGCAATGTATGCGAAAGATCGGTTCTTATACAGTGCAATAATCTGATAATGGGAAAGACGGCAAAAGACGGAATAACTCTTGCGATAGGACGGGGTTCATATGGTATATCTGATAGTTGATAAAAAAAATGAAAATGATTTTGAAAAAATAAATTATTATAAAATTTATTTGCAGAATATCTATCATTATGATGTGGAATGTATCATAGAAGACAACAGGGTAATTACACCTCTCGGCAAAGAGGGGGAAGCTTTGGAAGAAAAGGGGAGAACCGTCAGAAAGAAACTATCCGGTGCAAAGGCGGTATATCTTTTTCGTGATAAGGAGTTTGCGGCGTTAAAGATTTGACGGACAAATTATTAGACTATAAATACAGGTTATGCCAAATATAACAAAAATATTTTTGATATTAACAATTTCATATTGCGAATATTTTTCTATTCATATATGATACAATGGTATCAAAGTAAAACTTACTTTCGAGGTGTGTTATGGTTACAGTTGCATTAGATGCAATGGGTGGAGATTATTCACCCGAAGAAATAATAAAAGGGGCGTTTGATGCCTTAAAGAAAGATAAAGACATTAATGTTATTTTAGTCGGTAAGAAGGAGGTTTTAGAGGGGAAGATAACTGAAGAGTATAAGGACAGATGCAGTGCGGTTTACGCAACAGAGGTAATAACAAATGAGGAAGCACCTGTAGCGGCTATCAGAGCAAAGAAAGATTCATCGATAGTGGTGGGAATGAACCTTGTAAAGGAAGGTAAGGCGGACGGCTTTGTAAGTGCCGGAAGCACAGGAGCCGTTCTTGTAGGTGGACAGCTTATAGTAGGCAGGATTAAGGGAATACTTAGACCTGCATTGGCGCCACTTATTCCTACAGAAAAAGGTGTGTCTTTGCTTATAGACTGCGGTGCAAATGTAGATGCAAGGGCTGAACATCTGGTTCAGTTTGCCAGAATAGGTTCCTTGTATATGGAAAAAGTAATAGGTATAAAAAATCCGAGAGTCGGCATTGTAAATATAGGTGCCGAGGAAGAAAAAGGAAATGCTCTCGTAAAAGAGACCATGCCGCTTTTGAAAGAGTGTGATGATATCAACTTCATCGGCAGCGTAGAGTCAAGAGAGATACCTAAGGGCGGTGCCGATATTATAGTTTGTGAAGCATTTGTGGGTAATGTTATACTAAAGCTTTATGAAGGCTTGGGTTCTACATTGCTGAGTAAGATAAAAGGTGCTTTGATGAAAAATATCTTTACAAAGATAGGTGCAATGATGATAAAATCATCATTAAAAGAGACATTAAAGTCTTTTGATGCGAGTGAATACGGCGGAGCGCCACTTCTTGGTTTAAACGGCCTCGTGGTAAAAGCACATGGTAATTCAAAGGCAAATGAAATTTGTAATTCAATTTTACAATGCAAGAGCTTTAAAGAAGAAGCTTTGAGTGATATTATAAGAGAAAAAATGACAAAGAATTAGAATGGAGAAAAAAATGGAGTTTGAGAAATTAAAGAAAATTATTGCTGAGGTTTTAAATATTGATGAGAGTACAATTGAGCTTAATTCAGCTTTTGTAGACGATTTGGGAGCTGATTCACTTGACCTGTTTGAGATTATCACAGGAATTGAAGAAGAATTTGAGCTTGAGATACCTCAGGAAGTTGCAGAGAATATTCATACTGTAAATGATGCGGTAGAAGAAATAAAGAAGGCAACCGGTAACTGACTCCTTGATGAAAGATAATGAGGCTATTAACCATTATGAGTTATTATCGCTTATATTTTACAATCCTAATCGCAACACTTTCTTAAAGCTTCGCAGGATTTTACGCAGTCTGCGGAACTCGTTTGTTCGCTTGAAGAGCAGCGAACTGCACTCAAACAGGTCCTCGACTGCTGAATCCTGTCTCGCTTTGCGAAAGTGTTAAACGCTACAAGGATTGTAAAATAAGAAGCATAATATTTAATCTAATGATAATAGCCTCTTTTGTAAAATTAGAAATAGTAGAGGGTTTGTATGAATAATAATTTAAATGAATTACAGGAATTATTAGGATATGAGTATAAGAATAAAGAGCTTTTGAACCAGGCACTCACTCACAGTTCATATGCAAATGAGCATCAGCTCGGTAAAAACGGGTCAAATGAAAGACTTGAGTTTTTGGGAGATGCCGTTTTGGAACTTGTAAGCAGTGAATTTTTCTATGGAGTCTACCCGGATAAACCTGAGGGTGAGCTCACAAAAATAAGAGCCAGTTTTGTTTGTGAACCGGCTTTGGCGGATTGTGCTAAAAATATAAAACTAAGCAAGTTTTTAAAACTTGGAAAAGGAGAGGAACATACAGGCGGAAGAATGAGGCCGAGCATTATAAGTGATGCATTTGAGGCACTCATCGGCAGCATCTATTTAGATGGTGGTTTTGCTAATGCAAAAGAGGTGATTTTAAAATTCATTCTGAATGAATACGAAAATAAAGTCTTCTTTTATGATAGCAAGACTATATTACAGGAAGTGATTCAATCACAGGATTCTAAACCTGTGGAATACGCCCTATTATCTGAAGAGGGGCCAGATCATTTAAAAAAATTCGTGGTTGCGGTAAAAATTGACGGTAAAACAATAGGAATGGGAGAAGGTGTAAGCAAAAAGTCGGCGGAACAGGCGGCAGCCTATGAAGCACTAAAAAAATTGGGGAAAATTGAAGAATGTATTTAAAACGTATTGAAATTCAAGGATTTAAATCCTTTGCAAATAAAATTGTATTTGATTTTCACAATGGAATAACCGGTATTGTAGGACCGAACGGCTCAGGAAAAAGTAATGTTTCGGATGCGGTAAGATGGGTACTTGGTGAACAGAGTGCCAAGCAGCTCAGAGGCGGAAATATGCAGGATGTCATATTTGCAGGTACTGAGCTTAGAAAACCGCTTGGATTTGCCTATGTTGCCATAACTTTAGATAATTCCGATCATAAGCTTGATATCGACTTTGAAGAAGTTACGGTTTCAAGAAGGCTTTTCAGATCCGGAGAAAGTGAGTATATGATAAACGGTTCCGCCTGCAGGTTAAAGGATATCAGTGAGCTTTTCTTTGATACAGGTATAGGTAAGGACGGATATTCCATTATAGGACAGGGACAGGTAGACAAGATACTCAACGGAAAACCTGAAGAAAGAAGAGAACTTTTTGACGAGGCGGCAGGTATCACAAAGTTTAAAAGAAGAAAAGGTCTGGCTCTAAAAAAACTGGAGTCTGAGAGAGAAAGTCTTGTGAGAGTAAACGACATTCTTACAGAGCTTGAAAAACAGGTGGGTCCTCTTGAAAGACAGGCAAAGGTTGCCAAAGAGTTTTTAGCATTGCGTGAAGAACTTAAAACCTTTGATGTAAACAGCTATATAATGGAGTATGACAGCATAACACAAAACCTGAATGAATATAAAAAGAGAGAAAAACTTCTTTCAGATGATTTAAATGATGCAAAAGCTTCACTTGAAAAATCGAAACAGGACTATGAAAATATCACTGCAGATTTAAAAAAGATAGATGAAGAGCTGGATGAATTAAGAAATACAAG
>CAKAQP010000092.1 GCA_916720285.1 uncultured Lachnoanaerobaculum sp.
AAAAATTTGATAAAAGATGCCCATACTGTGGAAAGATGATGGAAAGGGGAGAAATCCCCAGAGGTGGAGGCGATTCACCTCATGATATTAAGTGGATTCCTGAACACAAAAAAGGTAAATGGTATGAGGAGTTATTATATTTATTTTCTCAGGAAGATGAAGATAAGGTAATAGAATTAACGAGTAAGTATTATCCCACAATATGGGATGAGAAGAAGTGTATAGCCTACCTTTGCAGGGAGTGCAAAATTATAATAATTGATATTTAACAGTAAGAAGGATTTATATAATATATTTATTAGATTATTATGAAAGGGGAGATTATGGGAAGTTATTATAAGAAATGCCCGTATTGCGGCAGAGCAATGGAAAAAGGGAGTATACCTCCCGGAAGATATTCACTTAAGTGGAAGAGTGATTATGAGAACAGAAGCAGTCTAAATTATATGTTCAACTTTGATAAAAAGGATGTAAAGCTCGCTTCCGTTTGGGGTGAAATATGTTGCACCGCCTACCTTTGCAGAGTTTGCAGGAAGATAGTAATTGATGTATAAATCTAAATATATAAGTTGACTTATTATTTTTAAAATATATAATAGGATTTAAGCGAAAATTAATTTTTGCTTTAAAATTATTTGATATAATTGTCTAAATTACATTTGGACAAAGTTTGACGGTTTAGTAATAAATTGTCACTTGGATTAAAGGAGGATACGACAATGGGATTTTTTGATCAATTAGGTGATGTTGCAAAGAACTTGGGAGCAGCAGCAGGTGACCTTGCTAAACAGGTTAGCGATAAGACTAATGACGCTTTAGAGATAAGCAAGCTCAATTCAAAGATTGCTGCAGAGAAAGTAGAGATTGAAAAGGAAAAGAAGAAAATCAGCGAGGCTCTTTTTGATAAATTTGCCAAGGGTGAAGAAGTACCTGAGGAAATAAAGGAATTCTGTGAGAATATAAAGACACGTTTCCTGAATATAGACAATCTTAATGCTGAAATCGAAAAAGTAAAGAGTACTGCAGGTAAGAAGGCTGAAGAAGTTAAAGATGCAGTAGGGGATAAGGTTGAGGAAGTAAAAGAGGCTGTTCAGGATAAGGCTGAAGATGTAGCTGATAAGGCTAAGGAAGTAAAGGATCAGGCTGTAGATACATTTAATGAAGCTAAAGAAGCTGTTGAAGATAAGGTAGAGGATGTAAAGGAAGACATTAAAGAAGGTGTCGACAACATTCAGAATTAATGCATTGATATTTTTATAGAAATTAATTAAAATAAGAGAGTAAAACCTTATGGTTTTGCTCTTTTTTATAAGAGGAAAAATATGTTTCGGCTCGGAATAAATATATTTTGGAGGTAGTAGTGAAAAAAAGAATATTAGCTGTAATGGCATGTGCACTATTGGCATTATCAGGTTGTGCAAAGACAAATGTAAATGAGAGCACTTCAGGTGCGGAGAGTACTGCAGTAGAGAGTACACAAACAAGTACTGTAGGAGCAAATGAAGAGAGCCTTGGAACCATAAAGCTCGGTGGATTAAAAGGACCTACAAGCATCGGACTTGTAAAACTTATAGATGATGCAAACAAGGGAAGCCTTGCTTACAGTGTCGATTTTGATATGGAGACTGCACCTGATGTGATGGCACCAAAGCTTCTAAACGGAGAAGTGGATATTGCGGCATTGCCTGTAAATATGGGATCTGTACTTTTCAACAACTCAGACGGCAAGGTGACCATGCTTGATATAAGTACTCTGGGTATTCTCTATATACTTGAAAAAGGAGATCAGAGTATAAAGAGCGTTGAGGACTTAAAGGGCAAGACAATAATAGCACATGGTCAGGGTGCAACACCTGAGTATTCACTCAGTTATATCTTATCAGGACATGGACTTGATATAAATACCGATGTAACCATGGACTGGAAATCATCAGCAGATGAAGTTTTGGCAGCTGTTGAAAATACGGACAATGCCATAGTTATGTTGCCACAGCCTTTTGTAACAGTTGCTCAGACAAAAGTGCAGAACTTAAATACAGTACTTGATCTTACAAAGGAGTGGGATGCACTTGGAACAGGTGGAAAACTTATAACTGCAGGTTTGTTTGTAAGAAATGATTTTCTTGAGTCAAATAAGGAGTTGGTAGACGAGTTTATAGCAAACTATACAGATTCGGTTAAATGGATCAATGAAAACGTGGAAGAGGCATCTAAGCTGGTAGAGGCAAATGATATAATAAAGGCACCTATTGCAGCCAAGGCAATACCATATTGTAATCTGGTATCTATAACAGGAGATGAGATGAAGAGCGCTACAGAGGACTATTTAATGACATTGTTTAATTTAAATCCTAAGTCGGTAGGTGGTGCATTACCGGGAGAAGAGTTTTATTATACCGGAAAATAGTCTATGAATAATAAGAAAAGACATAAAATTACAGCAGTGCTTCTTGCACTGCTGTTTTGGCAAATATCAGCAATGATCTTAAATCGGTCATTTTTACTTTCATCCCCGGTAGAAGTAGTCAAAGCATTGTTTGAGCTTGGCGGGAAGAATGTATTTTGGATGGGACTTGGAAAAAGTATACTTAAAATACTTTTGGGATTTTTAGCCGGTGGCGGAGTAGGAATATTACTTGCAGGACTTTCATACAGATTTAAATTGTTTGAGATTTATATCTCACCATATATTATGGTAATTCGCTCGGTACCGGTAGCATCATTTGTCATCATAATACTTATATGGCTTGGAAGTGAGGCACTTTCGGTTTTAGTATGTTTTTTTATGGTAATGCCCATATTTTATGCCAATACCTTGGAAGGATTAAAGTCTGTAGATGTGAAGATGCTGCAGATGGCTAAAATATATGAACTTGGTAAAAAGGCAAAACTTATATACATATATTTACCGGGGCTGGAGTCATTTTTGATATCATCAAGTGTGGCTTCAATGGGAATTGCGTTTAAGTCAGGCATTGCGGCTGAGGTGATAGGCAGACCAAAAAATACTTTGGGATTTTTCTTATTTGATGCCAAAATCTATCTTGAAACTTCAAAGGTATTTGCCATTACTCTAATAGTGATACTGTGCAGTGCAATTTTTGAAAGATTGATAATATTTATAATGAAAAGATTTTTCGGATTGATAAAGAGGGTGTATTGATGTTTTTAAAAAATATATATAAAAGCTTTGACGGCACAGAAGTTTTAAGAGATTTCACACTGAAAATAGCTGATGGCGAACATGTTGCACTTATGGGAAAGTCCGGAAAGGGAAAGACCACTATATTGAATATCATAATGGGCTTTGAGGCACCTGATTGCGGTGAGATGGACTTACCGAAGGAGATATCTACAGTATTTCAAGAAGACAGACTAAGTGAAGATTTCAGTGCAATTTCAAATGTATGCCTTATGACCGGGAATAAAGAAATTGCAAAAGAAATTTTAGACAAGCTTGGTATAGAAAGTAAAAAATATGTAAATACTATGAGTGGCGGCCAAAAAAGAAGAGTGGCACTGGCAAGATGCCTATCAAGAACAGCGAAACTTTATATATTTGACGAGGCTCTAAAGGGGCTTGACGAAAAGACAAAAGCTGTGGCAATGAAAGTTATAAAAGAGTATACTTGTGGAAGAAGTGTACTCTTTGTGACACATGATATAAGTGAAGCAAGAGAGTTTGCGGATAGAATAGTGGAGATTTAACTATGGAAATAAAATTTGAAAAGCTTTCGGAGTGGAAGTTAGATAATTTAAAACTTTCAGAGGTATCATATAAGTATGCACCAATATATGCGAAGAATCATTTTGCCAGAGCGAAGGATGAGTTTGTTATTTACTGTGGTGAGAATAATGGTGTTTTGTGGTTAAGGAATAATGAATATAAGTTTATTCCGATTAATACAGAGAATAAAAGAGCCGGTAAACTCTTACTTAATACAGATGACGGTATTATTTTAATCAGTGAAAATGAGGCATGGAAAATGGGAGAATATGATGATACATTTACTCCTATAAATATAGAAAAACCTTGTATTGCAGAAAATATAACAGAAATATCAACTTTGGGAGAGAATGAAAATTTTCCGGTTATTTGTCGTGTAAGTGTAGAGGCGATGGCTGCTAACAGCTTTACATTTTTTAAATATGATAAAGACAAAAATACAATAAAATTTGAAGATATATTACAGCCGGTATTTACAACAGAAAATACAATGAAAAAATTTTTAAATTCATTGTCTGAGGCGGACGGGCTGTATTATAAGATGGATTTTAAATATAACTATCCACAAATTGGAAGTATGATGATAAAGGATGATGCTATATATGTATTCTTGGAGGCTGATACTGTAAATCCATGCGGACTTAGTTCTTTTAAGTATTATTGGTATGTGGAAATAACTAAAGACGGAGTGTATAAAAAGAAAATCTGGGGTGAGGAAAGATTAGAAAAACTACCAGGTAAACATGGAGTCAGAGGTAAATTTAGTGCGGACAAGAAATATCTTATCTTATCCCCTATTTTTAAAACAGGAGAATGGAAGGGTAAGCAAAAATTACTCAGACTTTCAGATTTGGAACTTTTAGATATCACATTGCCAAGAGGATACTCAAAGTTTAGAGTAATGGATATTTTTGACGAACAAGCATTTATCAGTGATGAAATAGATAAGATCGTACTTTGTAAGATGACAGAAGGGTAATATTGTGAACGGTATAAAGAAAAAGTATATAGCATATATTATAATAGGCACTATTTTAATATATGGAATAATCAGATATTTTAATGCTGTAGAAGGCTATATAAAAAATATAACCAAAGCATTGATACCATTTGTGGTGGGAGCTATGATGGCATATATTATAAATATTCTTATGGATGCTTATGAAAATCTGCTTTTGAAAAAATTTCATAATAAAAAAATTATAAGAATGATATCAATAATATTGGCTATATTCACCTTTGTACTGGTAATAGCATTATTGCTTGGAATAATTATTCCACAGCTTGTAAAAATATCGTTTTCTATAATGTATACGAATCCAAGTGATTTAAAGCGGATAATAGTTGATATCGGAAATAATGAGCAGATAAATAATATTTTAAAGATGTTTAATATTAATACCGACAATATAGATATAGCAGGATATCTGACAAGACTGATTAAAGAGGTAATGTCAGGTGTGGGAAATGTACTGAGCGGAGTATTAAGCGGTATATCAGGATTTTTTAATACGGTATTTTCTTTATTTATGGCAATTGTTTTTGCAATATATATACTTTTGGATAAGGAAAAGCTGGCAGTACAGGGAGATAAGCTGCTAAAAGCATTTCTTCCGTCGAAAAGAGACTTTATTATTGATATTATAAGTGTTTTTGATAACAGTTTTAAAAAGTATTTTGTCAGTCAGGTAAAAGAGGCGATGATACTTGGTGTATTATTATATGTAGTTATGTCTATAGCAAGATTACCATATGCCTCATCTATTTCTATTTTAGTCGGTGTGACTGCACTTATACCGGTTATCGGTGCATATGCAGGACTCTTTATCGGTGCTTTGATGATACTTACAAAATCTGTACAGAGCATGATAATATTTATAATAGTTCACACATTAGTACAACAATTTGAAAATAATATAATATACCCGAGAGTTGTAGGAAGCTCGGTAGGACTTCCCGGTATGTGGGTTATAGTTGCGGTTTCACTTGGCGGAAGTATCGGAGGAATATTCGGTGTACTGGTTGCAGTGCCTGTAGCTGCAGGACTTTATTATATCATAAAGAGGGAAACGGAGAAGAGATTATAAAGTTATAATTATATCGATTCAGATATGTATTTTGTGTTAAATCTATATTACATTTGCTTGATAAATCGGCCTTAAACCATTATAATCTTTCTTAGGGAGAGCGAGGTATTATGTAATACATCCTGAAAGCAGAGGGTTTTTATGCCAAATACAAAAAAAGAACATGAGCCTGATGAGAAAAATCCTTTTATAAAGCAGACTATTATAGAGGATAATAAAGAACGTAATAAGAAGGTTGTCTCAGCGGCTTGCCTTGCTATTGTTTTTGGAATGGTTGCAGGACCAAGTATGGCATTTACATCACATATTATAAACAAAAACATACTTAGCAAAAAGACAAAGACCACTATCGAAATTCCGAAGGAAGAAACTACAGTTGAGAGTAGTGAGGAAGCGGAATCTTCGGAACATGTGGAAGACATAGTTGCATCTGCTATAGAAAGCATTGATTTGAACGAAAAGAATTTGGTGCAGATGTATGAGAGCCTGAGTAAGGTTGCAGAAAAAAAAGATAATACTATTGTAAAAATAAGTGCCGTCACTACAGACACTGACTGGTTCAACAATACATTGCAAAATGAAAGCAGTTGTTCGGGAATCATAATAGCAAAGTCGGGTGACAGCCTTATTGTTTTGGCTCCAAATATGGAAAAAGAGGGTGGAATAAAAGTCGGTTTTTACGACGGTAGCAATCAGGAAGCTACAGTAATCGGAAGCGATCAGCTGACAAACCTAATGATACTCTCTGTGGATATTTCTTCCATGGAAGAAAAGATAAAAAGTATAGAGCCTGTTGTACTGGGGAATTCATATCAGCTGAAAAAAGGTGCTTTTATATTGGCGGTAGGCAGTCCGGTGGGAGTATCAAGAAGTA
The DNA here is from genome assembly GCA_916720285.1 of uncultured Lachnoanaerobaculum sp. Taxonomy (GTDB): domain Bacteria; phylum Bacillota; class Clostridia; order Lachnospirales; family Lachnospiraceae; genus Lachnoanaerobaculum. The sequence goes on from CAKAQP010000092.1 coordinate 6,689, forward strand.
TCGATATCGGGAATATAACTGTAATTGATAAGAATGCCAGCTTTTTTGACGGATACGGAAGAGTAATATACTGTGACAAACATCTGGACAGCATAGGAACATTTTTGCTGGATACATCAGGGAATCTGGTAGGAGTAGTCTCCAACCTGGATGACAGCTCATCCATATCAATGGCATATGGTATATCCGATTTGAAGGTGCTGATTGAAAATATGACAAACGGTGTAGGATCGGCATACTTGGGAGTTCGTGCACTTGATATAGACAAGGACAAAGCGCCTGAGGGCATGCCAAGCGGTATCTATGTCTCAGAAGTCAGGACGGATTCACCGGCCTATAATATAGGGATACAATCAGGGGATATTATTTCCATGATTGGTAATGAGGAAGTAAACTCTATAACAGGGTTTAAAAATATAATGGAGAAGCTAAAACCAAACCAAGTGTTAAATATCAAAGTAAACCGTGCAGGTAAAGACGGATTTACCGAATTGAATTTTGAGACAACTATTGGTGCCAGGAGCTAGAAGGGTAGAAAATGAAATTTATTGAAAGCTTAAAAGAAGGAATGCATATTTCGGAGGTTTATCTGTGTAAAACGAAAACTATTGCAGTATCCAAGACAGGTAAGGAATATGCCAGCCTCAGTTTGCAAGACAAGACAGGAAGCATTGATGCAAAGATATGGGATCTTTATTCTCCCGGTATCTCTGATGTAGATGCTATGACCTTTGTAGTGGTTGACGCTGAAGTTACATCTTTTAACAACACATTGCAGCTGAAGGTTGCAAGAATAAGAGAGGCTGATGCAAAGGAATATACAGCATCAGACTATGTACCGGTATCTAAAAAAGACATTGAAAAAATGTTTGTAGAGTTAAAAGAAAAGATAAAATCAGTAAAGAATCCTTTCTTGAATAAGCTTTTGACCGCTATTTTTATAGAGGACCTTGAATTTCAATCTACATTTAAAGCATCATCGGCAGCCAAGACCGTGCATCACGGATTCCTTGGAGGATTACTTGAGCATACTCTGGGAGTGGTTAAGCTTTGCGAGTATTTTTGTGATAATTATGAGTCATTAAATCATGACCTGCTTATCACATCCGCACTCTGTCATGATATAGGAAAGACCAGAGAGTTGTCGGCATTTCCGGCAAATGACTATACAGATGAAGGCCAGCTGGTAGGACATATAGTAATAGGTGTTGAGATATTAAAAACACAAATTGATAAAATTCCGGGATTCCCGAAGAAGCTTTCAAATGAGCTGATACATTGTATACTGGCACATCATGGTGAGCTTGAATACGGTTCACCTAAAAAGCCGGCACTTATAGAGGCTTTGGCTCTCAATCTGGCAGACAATGCAGATGCAAAGATGGAGACCTTTATAGAGCTGTTGGCACAGGGACAGGACGGAGCTACGGGATGGCTCGGTTATAATAAGTTACTTGAGAGCAATTACAGAAAGACAAGCGTATAATATAAAGTCGATAAATATAGACTGATTATCAAAACAGTCTGATAAGTATAGTAATGGAGATATATGAAAACTGACAGTACATTAAATTACAAAAAAGGTGAAATGATAACAGTTGATATAACAGACTTTGGAGAAAATGGCGAAGGCATCGGAAAAACCGATGCCTTCACATGGTTTATAAAAGATACTGTTATCGGAGATAAAGTCACAGCAAAGGTGATGAAAACCAAGAAAAGCTACGGATATGCAAGACTTGACAGTATAGTTAAGGAAAGTCCCGACAGAATAGAGGCTAAATGCCCGGTGGCAAGAAGCTGTGGCGGATGTACATTACAAAGCCTTGATTATAGTGCGGAGCTTAAACTAAAGCAAAACAAAGTGGAAAACCATCTGAAAAGAATAGGCGGATTTGATCTCTCAAATGTGGAGATAGAAGAAATCATCGGTATGGAAGACCCGATAAGGTACAGAAACAAATCCCAATTTCCGTTCGGAAGAAAGAACGGCAAAAACATCACGGGCTATTTTGCAGGCAGAACACACAGCATTGTAGAGTTTGATGACTGTATTATCGGGATAGAAGAAAATAAGACCGTACTGAAGGCTGTGCTTGATTTTATGGAGAAGTATGATATACCTGCCTATGATGAGGAGAGTGGCAAAGGTGTGGTGAGACATGTGCTTATCAGAAAGGGCTTTGCCACAGGTGAGCTGATGGTGTGCATAGTTATAAATGCAAATAATCTACCTCATAGTGATAAGCTTGTAGAGAGCCTATGTAGCGCACTTGGAAGTGACTTAAAGTCCGTCTCCATCAATATAAATAAAAAGAATACCAATGTCATCTTGGGAGAAAAAACCGTTACTCTTTATGGAAACGGCTATATAGAAGATTACATAGGCGATGTGAAGTTTAGAATATCTCCACAGTCCTTCTATCAGGTAAATCCTGTGCAGACAAAGAAGCTATACTCTAAGGCCTTAGAATATGCCGCATTGACCGGTGAAGAAACAGTTTGGGATATGTACTGCGGTATAGGGACTATTTCAC
>CAKAQP010000093.1 GCA_916720285.1 uncultured Lachnoanaerobaculum sp.
AAATAACTTAACAAGGATTATTTTAAATTCCTTTGAACCCCTCAAAATACTCATCCTTTTCGTATTGCATAAAACACAACACCTGATTTATCAAACCAATATTATACTAAATTTATTACAGAATATCAAGCTTCCTTACCGTTCCAGCAATATGTACACAGCTTACATGGGCTTATGCCTATAGATTCTATTAAATCATCAAGTCTGTGAAATCTGAGGCTTGAAAAGTTTTGAATCTTCCTTATCTCTTCAACCATCTCTTCATAGTTTTTGCTGTTCGGATCGGCATAGTCAAAGAGGAGTTCTTTGCTTACATTATCCCCCTCCCTTTCTCTTATTATTCTTCTTGTAATCAAATCATAGTCGGATTTCGATCTTGAAAAATTAAGATATTTACATCCGAATAAGAGCGGAGGACATGCCGGTCTGACATGTACCTTCTTTGCACCGGAATTATACAAAAACTCTGTGGTTTCTCTTAACTGTGTGCCTCTGACTATGGAATCGTCTATCAGTAGAATATCATTATTTTCTATCAGCTCCTGTACCGGTATAAGTTTCATCTTGGCGATAAGATTTCTCTGACTTTGATTTGTAGGCATAAAAGACCTGGGCCATGTAGGTGTATACTTTATAAAAGGTCTGGCAAAAGGTATGCCCGATTTATTTGCATAGCCTATGGCATGCGCTGTACCTGAGTCAGGAACTCCGGCTACAATATCCGCATCTATATTATCTCTTTTTGCCAAAAGTTCACCGCATTTGTATCTCATAGTTTCTACATTTACACCCTCATATGAAGCTGTCGGATAACCGTAGTATACCCATAAGAATGAACAGATTTTCATCTCTGATTTTGCAGGTGATATTTCTTTTACATTATCCGGTGTAATAAATACTATCTCTCCCGGACCAAGTTCCTTATAAAAGCTGTATCCCAGGTTTAAATATGCATGATTTTCAAATGTAATACAGAATGTATCTTTCTTGTGACCTATCACCAGAGGTGTCCTTCCGAATTTATCTCTTGCGGCATATATTCCCTCCTTTGTCATAATGACAACAGTCATAGAACCTTTTATGGTTTCCTGAACATACTCAAGTCCTTCTTTAAAAGAAGGCATTGAAGATATCAATGTGGCCACAAGTTCATTGTCATTCACACGCCCGCCGCTCTGCTCCTGGAAATGCACTCTACCGTCTTTATAGAGTTTTTTTATTATCTCATCCTGATTGCTTATTTTCCCGACTGTAGTAATAGCATAGCTGCCCAAATGTGATTGTATTAAAAGCGGCTGTGGATCCTCATCCGATATGCAACCTATTCCCATATCTCCACTCAGTTCTTCCACATCTTTTTCAAACTTTGTTCGAAACGGCGAGTTTTGAATATTGTGGATTACTCTGTTGAAATACTCTCCGTCAAATACAGCCATTCCTGCACGTCTTGTTCCAAGATGTGAATGATAGTCAACCCCGAAAAACAAGTCCATAACACAATCATTTTTTCCTACTACACCAAAAATACCGCCCATGTTTTTTCCTTCCCTAAATAAGCACAAAAACAGATATAGAAATTCTATATCTGTTTTTAATATTATTTATTGATTAAATACTTCTTTAGCTGTAGCTACAACATTTTCCTTTGTAAATCCGAATTTTTTGAAAAGCAAATCCTGAGGTGCCGATGCACCAAAAGAATTCATGGATATTACTCTTCCGTCAAGTCCTGTATATCTGTCCCATCCAAAGCTTGATAAAGCCTCTATTGCCACTCTGTTTCTTACAGTTTTCGGCAGTACTTCTTCTTTATATTCCTTACTCTGTGTTTCAAACACATCCATACATGGCATACTTACAACTCTTGTAGATATATTATCCTTATCAAGTTCTTTGGCAGCTTCAACTGCAAGTGAAACCTCAGACCCTGATGCTATTAAAATCATATCAGGTGTAGACTTTGAAGCTTCTTTTATAATATAAGCTCCCTTAAGAGCCTTCTTTCCGCTTCCGTCAAGCTGTGGAAGATTCTGTCTTGTAAGCACAATAGCTGTAGGTGTAGACTTTGAAACCATAGCCGCATACCATGCCGCGATAGTCTCTCTCGCATCGGCAGGTCTGAATGTATTGAAATTAGGTAGAGATCTTAGCATTGCAAGCTGCTCTATAGGTTCATGTGTAGGTCCGTCCTCACCGACACCTATAGAATCATGTGTAAATACAAATATTGTAGGAATATTCATAAGCGCAGAAAGTCTTGCCATAGGCTTTGTATAATCACTGAATACAAAGAAGGTGGCACAATATGCTCTAAGTCCGCCATGTAATAAAATACCGTTTGTAATAGCTGTCATTGCAAACTCTCTTACACCGAAATGTATATTTCTTCCTGAACAATCATCCTTTGAGATATATCCTTCACCGTTCATTACTGTCTTGTTTGAAGGTGAAAGGTCTGCAGAACCACCTATAAGATTAGGGAATATATCCTTTAATCTGTTAATAATGCTTCCTGAAATATTTCTTGTAGCTGCAGGTGCATCATCCCATGCCCAGAACTCATCACTATCTATCAAAGAAGCATTGATTTCAGAGTAATAGTTATCCCATTTCTTTGCATCTTCAGGATATTTACTTGCATACTCCTTAAAGAGCTTATTCCACTCTTCTTCAATCTTTGCATTCTTTTCATTTATTTTATTAAAATTCTCATATACATCGGCATCAACTTTAAAGCTCTCTTCAGGATTAAAGCCGAAACCAGATTTAAGTGCTGCAAGCGCTTCACTTCCAAGAGGTTCACCATGTGCTCCTGCAGTTCCCTGCTTCTTTCCCGCACCATATCCGATCACAGTATTTATCTTGATAAATGAAGGTCTGTTCTTGTCGGCCTTAGCCTCTTTAATAGCCTTTCCGATAGCTGCAAGGTCGTTTCCGTCCTCTACTTCTATGGTCTGGAATCCGAAAGCTTTCATCCTGTCCACTACATTCTCTGTAAATGCTATGTCTGTGCTTCCCTCAATAGAAATTCCGTTTGAATCATAGAATACTATAAGCTTTGAGAGTCCGAGTGTTCCCGCAAGTGAAAAAGCCTCTGATGATATTCCTTCCATCATGCAGCCGTCGCCACCTAATACAAATGTATAGTGATCCACTATATCAAAACCTTCTTTATTGAATACACTTGCCATATGTGCTTCAGCCATAGCCATACCTACAGCCATACCCATGCCTGCACCAAGCGGTCCTGTAGTAGCCTCTACACCTACCGTATGACCGTACTCAGGATGTCCCGGAGTCTTTGAATCCAACTGTCTGAAACTCTTCAAATCATCCATGCTCAAATTGCCATATCCGAAGAGGTGAAATAATGAATATAAAAGCATTGAACCATGACCTGCAGACAGAATAAATCTGTCTCTGTTTGCCCAATCAGGGTTCTTCGGGTTATGCTTCATATGATTTGCAAAAAGTTCATATGCAATCGGGGCGGCTCCCAGCGGCAATCCCGGATGACCTGATTTTGCTTTCTCTATACCGTCTGCGCTAAGAACTCTGACGGTATTTACGGACTTGATGTCAATATTATTCATTTCTATGCTCCTTTTTACATAACAATACGATTTTTCAGTTCATAAAGATAATCTAAAACTTCGCTCTGAACTCCAATCTTTTTCATTTTACCACAATATAATAAATTATAAAATGTCTTGCAAATAGTATTTTTATTTGGTAAAATATATCCGTTATGGATTTTGCACGGGTTTTTCCCTATTGTGATGAAGTCCAATCCAAAATAATTATAAATCTTTATAATTAAAGTTAAAGGAGGTGTAACCGTGGCAAAATGTTCAATATGCGAAAAAGCTGCTCATTTTGGTAATGCAGTAAGCCATTCTCATAGAAGATCCAACAAAATATGGAAGGCTAATGTTAAGTCCGTTAAGGTCAAGACTGAAGGTGGATCTAAGAAGATGTATGTATGTACTTCATGCCTTCGTTCAGGTTTTGTAGAGCGTGCATAATTAATACTTGAGAATACGTATTCAAACAATAAAAAAGAGCCCATAAAGGCTCTTTTTTATTGTTATTTAACAGACTTCTCATAATCTGCTATGAATTTTTCAATGCCTGCCTCTGTAAGAGGATGATTTAACATCGACTTAAATACGGAATAAGGTACTGTTGCTATGTCTGCTCCCGCCTTGGCACACTCAAGTACATGCATATTATTACGTACAGATGCTGCAATTATCTCAGTCTCTATACCGTGAATTTCAAAAATCTCCACTATATCCTCTATTAAAGAAACACCTCTTGTTCCCACATCATCAAGTCTTCCAAGGAACGGAGAAACATAGCTTGCACCTGCTCTTGCAGCCAAAAGAGCCTGAAGCGGTGTAAATATCAAAGTACAGTTAGTGGCAATTCCCTCTTTACTGAGTGCGGCTATTGCCTTCAAGCCTTCAGCAGTCATAGGAATCTTTACCACCATATTTTTATGGATTTTTGCAATCTCTCTGCCCTCGGCTATCATATCCTCAGCCTTTGTAGTGGTAGCCTTTACTTCACCACTTATAGCACCGTCTACAATGTCTGTGATCTCCTTGATAACATCCTCAAATTTTCTTCCTGACTTTGCAACCAATGAAGGATTTGTTGTAACACCTGCTAACACGCCCCAGGCAGCAACTTCTCTGATCTCATCCACATTTGCGGTATCAATAAAAAATTTCATACGAACACCTCACATATATTTTTATTCTATTTTACCACTTTTGTGTATTATTTCAAAGTATTATATATATAATATTATACTAGTTTACAGGAATAATCCATTTGCAGATCCCATATTCAATAACTTCACCATCTTCTGAGTAAATAAAATATAAATAATCCGATATATCTGAGCTTATTCTATAATAATCCGCATCAGCAATCTCAAAAACAGGATCACCCAAATAATCTGTCACCTGAACTTTCTTTAAATATTCATTTTCATTCGGTAATAAACCCAAATTATATAGTAACTCACCGCCGTTAATATCTTCTTTACTTGGATGAACGACAATCGCTGATACTTCCTGTTCACCCGATCCGTTATTTTTAGGTGTCAGTTTAAATAAGGTGTAACTGTTTTCATCTCCATAAGTATAAATAGATTCCAAATCATCTTTCTCTTCTCTTTTATCAGGATCTCCATTCCTCTGTATCAAGGTTTCTTCATCAGAACCAAGTCTGATACGATTATAAAACAGTCTGTCTGCATATATTGCATTATTAAATTCCACTAATTCATTATAATAACTTCGATTTTCTTTCATGTACTCAAAGTTTATATTTTTTTGTAATAAGCTTTCTCTGCTTATTACATCGACTATTTTTTCCTCTGTTCCTTCTACATACTCTTTTGGAATATTAACTACTGTTTTTATATATGAAATGTATTCATTTTCAAGCATCAATAACATGCTGTTATTAAATTTAAATGTATTAAAATAAGGAGAATGATACAAAGGATTCTCAGATAATTTCAGTTGTTTTGTCTTATCATATATTTCATCATACTCTAAAACAAGTCCGACACCTATGTCTGAGTTTTCGATTTTTGCATCCTTTATTTCAAGATAATCTGCCAATATCGGCAACTTATTAATTATACTCTTAATGTTTTCACTGTCAGCATTTTTATCAATGGACAGTTCAGGTAAATCTTCATAAAGAAAATAGTTCTTTTCTACTGATACTTTCACTTTCTGTGTCATCTGATTTCCCTGTGCATTTACAGCGGTCCTGCCACATCCTACTAAAGCAAAAGCGATACAACCCAATGCTACACATATCGATAAATCATTTTTAATATTCATACTGTTCCCCTTATTGCATTATTTATTTCAACTTCCTCTCCATTCTGTTTAATCTGAAGAATCTGAAAATTGCAACCACAGCCTGTACTATTAATGAAACTCCAAAAAGTACTGAGATATAACCTGCCACAAATACAGGATTTATTACAAGTATAATGCCGAGCAGTATATCAATTATTGCAACAAAAATAAGTCGCTGACCTATATTCTTTTCAAACTTCACCACTCTCATTCCCATAAATACTCTGCTTATTCCGACAAGAAGTAACCAAATACCTGCTGCCACTATAAAGGCAATCGGCAATCCCAAAGAATCTTTCACAGCAAAGTATATTCCTGCCGCAACAGATAAAATACCTTCAATTAATCTCCAAATACTTCTGCCTTCTCTTTTCTCAGACAAGTAAGCGCTTATTTGAGAAATACCCTCTATTATCAATAATATGCATAATATAATATTTATTGTACCTGCAATAAACAAAGGATTTACAATTACATATATTCCGACTATCAAGAATATTATTCCTGAAAAAAGCGAAAAATATTTTGCACTTGAAATATTACTCATCAATAACCTCTTTCTTTCTTTGATTCATTTGCAAACCTGTCATCAGGATAATTTGTAATAATTTCCGTAAACAGATTGTTTGCAGTATCAACATCACCCATGGCCTTGTATGCCAATGCTTTCTTATACTTGGCTTCCACATAATCCGGTGATATTCTAAGCGCAGCATCATAATAGCCTATGGCTCCGGCAAAATCACCTGATCTGTTAAGTCCGTCCGCTACTTTAAGTAAAAGTTTAGGCCCTTCATCTCTCATCTTAGGTGCCATTTCGGCGAATGTGCCTGTTACGGATATTCCCAAGCCGTTGTCAACATCGGTAAGCTGGCCTACATCCAGATTTGAGAATATCTCGGCAGCCCTTGTATAATTTTTTGTATTGTACTCTTTTATAAGACCTAAGAAATAAACATACTGCAAAAGCTTATAGTTCATATTCTCTGTTGATGTGTTATTAACTTCTGTAAGTTTATTTACCTGTTCGTTCAATCCTTCATTTTCACTCTTAAGAGTTTCCATGGATAAATTTACATCATTAAGTTGTTGTGATATCTCTACAATTTCTTTATTATGTGCATTATTTAATGCCACCTTCATAGTAGGCATATATAAAAATACCATTGCACAAGCACCGACTATCAATCCTATTCCTACATTGATAGCTGTAAACATTCCCGAGTAATTCTTATATATCTCGGTTACAGGCATACCGTTATTTGTATTTTCTACAGGTTTTTCCTTCTTTACAGGACTGCCTATAACACTTAGTTTTTCTTTCCTTGCATTTTTTTCAGTCAAAGGTTTCATCTCTTCAAGATAAGTGATAGCCTTTGTATTGAATCTGTCAATTGCAAGCACATTATCCAAAAGCTTTTTTGCCTCACTGGATTTTCCTTCTCTGATATCAAGAAGTGCCAGTGCGAGCATTGCCTTTACAAAATGCGGCCTTATATCTACAGCCTGTTTTAATGTTATCCTTGCCATATCATAGTTTACCGTTTTTATTTGAGAAATCGCCTTATTATATTTTGAAATGGCATCCTGTGATTTTTCCAGGTAAGCGGATTTATTTCTCAATTTTTGCAAATAATTCTGTGCAGGATTGTTTATAGGATTAATATTTATACTTATAACCCATGAAATCAAAGCCTTAGTCTCTTCGCCCATTTCAAACTGTATAAGTCCGTATAAATTTCTGGCATCGATATTTTTCTTATTCAATCCCAAAGATATGCTTAGCGCATTCAGTGCGGAAGATAAATTTCTTTCCTTTGCAAGAGACAAACCCAAATTATAATAACCGTTTGATATCTGTTCCAGACGTCTGTTTTTCTTCATATCAGCCCTTTACTTGCTCTTTTAACAATTCCATCAAAATATCATTCATATCTGAAATATCACTTTTTGCTATAATATCCTCCACTGCGGAAATATCCGGTGAAGGCTTAAATTTTCTTAATTCTTCCTCAAAATCTATCATCTGTTTCCCTCTAATATCTCTCCCATTAAATATAATGATCCGACACAAAACAAAATTTCATCATCAGCCTTTTCCTTTTTTGCTTCGTTAAAGGCCTCTATACTGCTATTATAGCAACTTATCTTTGACTGTCTTTTATTTTTTTCTAAAAGTATATTTAAGCTATTATAAAGCTCATCCGTAGAATTGCTTCTGTAAGAATTCATGGCTGTCAGATAGTACTTTTTTACTTCAAGTTTAGAAGTAATAATATCAAAAATCTTTTCTACATCTTTGTCTTTTACTACTGAAAGCAAAAGCTTGATTTTCTTATTATTTGCTTTTGCAAGCTTCATTGCATTTTCTGTAAACTCTATAATTGCCGGTTCATTATGCGCTCCGTCAATAATAATGTCCTTTTCTATCTCTTCCATTCTGCCATGCCATACAGTTTTTGTTATAGCTTCATCTATATTATATATAGTATTAAGCAGCTGCCCTGCTCCCAGTATAGCAAGCGCAGCCGCTTTCTTTTTGTACTTTACATATGTAAATTCCAGGCTTTCATAATCAAAATCGGAAAGCGGTATGATTTTTGCAGCTTTAGCTTCGGCAAATTCTCTTATTATCTCATTTACCTCTTCATTTGTGTCATCAAAGATTACAGTGGAATTATGCTTAATAATACCGGCCTTTTCATAAGCAATTTCCTTTATACTGTTGCCGAGAAACTGCATATGATCCATACCTATGCTTGTAATAATACTTAAAGTATCTTCAAAAACATTAGTTACATCAAGTCGCCCACCCATTCCGGTTTCAAGTATTACATAATCCGGATTTGATTTTGAAAAAAAGACCGTTGCGATATAGAAGATATATTCAAAATATGTAGGTGCCGTATCGGATTTGCCAAGTTTTTCCCTTACATATTTAGATATACTCTCAAGTTCCGGATCACTTATAGGTATCATATCAAGCATTATTCGTTCATTTACTTCAATCAAATGAGGGGAGATAAATGTTCCCACCCTCATATGATTTTCCATAAGAATATTACTGAGATATGCACATACGGAGCCTTTCCCATTGGTGCCTGCCACATGTATTACTTTCGGCAGCTTTATACCCAGAATTTCAATATTCTTTCTTACTTCCGAAAGTGAATTCTTTTTTTTGGCCCACATGGGAATGCTCTCTATATATTCTTTTTCATTCATATCAGTCGGCTAATCTTGCAAGCTGCTCTCTTACCTGTGAAAGCATCTGCTCATAGTTTTCAAGCTTTTTCTT
>CAKAQP010000094.1 GCA_916720285.1 uncultured Lachnoanaerobaculum sp.
GGGTTTAACCAAAAGGATAAGGAATTTATTTTTAAGTTTGGTAGGCAGTTTTGAATGTACATCTTTACATTTTTTAATTGTAGTGATAGAATATATGTATGCGCGAGTGGCTCAGTTGGTGGAGTACGACCTTGCCAAGGTCGGGGTCGCGGGTTCGAGTCCCGTCTCGCGCTCTGAAAGAAGTCTTATTATAAGGCTTCTTTTTATTTTGTATACATTTGCTACTCAAAGATTTGCTACCCTTTTGAAAAATGGAATACATGAATATGTATAAAAAAGCATACATTATATAAAATGGGATATTTTTCTTGACAATATAATATTAGGTGCTATACTTAAATAGTAATGATTCTTATTTTTAGAAAGGGATATACATGAAGGATCTAAAATACAGTAGACAAAGGGAGGCTATCTTAGACAACTTGAAGTCTAGAGTCGATCATCCTACAGCTGATATGCTCTTTCAGTCACTACGAAAAGATGATCCTAAGATTAGCTTAGGTACTGTTTATCGAAATCTCGGCTTGCTCGCCGAGCTTGGTCGTATAAACAAGATTTCAGCTCAAAACGGAATCGAAAGGTATGATTATAATACCAATGAACATTATCATTTTTCATGTAAGGCATGTTCAAAGCTCATTGACTTGCCGGCCGATATCGCAAAAGATTTAAATGATAAGGCAGTGCATGATGATATTGGAGTGGTAGAAAATCATTCACTTATTTTTTATGGTTATTGTAGGGAATGCTATCAAAAAATGATTTATATGGATTCAAAAAAGGCTGTTTAGCCTTTGAATCTTTTAAGTCGGCATTTCATATCAATATAGTAATTTTGGTATTTATAAGGAGGAAATTTTTATGTCAAAGTACGCAGGAACAAAAACAGAGAAGAACTTAATGGATGCATTTGCAGGTGAGTCACAGGCTAGAAATAAGTATACATATTACGCTTCAGTAGCTAAGAAGGCAGGATATGAGCAGATGGCAGCTCTTTACCTTGAGACAGCAGAGCAGGAGAAAGAGCATGCAAAGATGTGGTTTAAGGAGTTCCACGGAATCGGAACACCTGAGGAGAACCTTGTAGATGCGGCAGCAGGTGAGAACTTTGAGTGGACAGATATGTATGCTCGTATGGCAAGAGAAGCAAGAGAAGAAGGATTTGAGGCTCTTGCAAAGAAGTTTGAGCTTGTAGCAAAGGTTGAGGCAAGTCACGAGAAGAGATATCTTCAGCTTCTTGAGCATTTAAAGAATGATGGAACTTTCAAGGGAGATGCTCCTCTTGGATGGAAGTGCCGTAACTGTGGATATATCCATGAGGGTGCTGATGCTCCTACAGTATGTCCATGTTGTGCTCATCCACAGGCATACTTTGAGAGAATGACTGTAAACTATTAATATTTAGGTTTACTAAATATCTTCACAATAGTGTAAAATCTTAAATTAGGTATATACTCCCCGACAGCTCAATCGGGGAGCTTTTTAATATTTGCTGCAGCTATAGTCAAATGCAGTGAAGATGTGATATAATAATATCTATTGTTTTATGAAAGAAAGCAAGCAAGGTAAAATTGCTGTTATTAAAACGAAATAAAATATTTTGGAGGTCAACATGGCAGAAGAGACAATGAAGGATTTTGAGAAGGAGCTTGAAGAATCATATAAAACTATGGATACAAAAGAAGATCCGGATGCAGGAAAGTGGGATGTCTTTGAGAAAATGTTAGCTGAGAAGACAGTTGCAAAGGTTAAAATTACAGAGGTTGTTAAGGGCGGATGTATCGCTTTCTTAGAGGAAGTAAGAGCATTTATTCCTGCAAGTCAGTTATCTACACAGTATGTAGAGAATCTTGACGAGTTCCTCGGTAAGAGCCTTGAGGTTGTTGTAATTACATCAGAGCCGGCTAAGAAGAAACTTGTTCTCAGCCACAGAGCAATTGAGAAGGAAGAGGCTAAGAAGGAGAGACAGGCTAAACTTGACAGCGTTAAGGTTGGTGATGTTCTTGAGGGTAAGGTTGATTCAATCAAGGATTACGGCGCTTTCATCGATCTTGGAGATGGAATCTCAGGATTGCTTCATGTATCACAGATTTCAAACCAGAGAGTAAAGAACCCTGCTGCAGTACTAAAAGAGGGTGAGACTGTAAAGGTTAAAGTAACAGGTATTAAAGATGGAAAGATTTCACTTTCAAAGAAAGCACTTGAGGAGAATGTAGAGCCGAAGGATCCTTCAAAGGGCTTTAAATATGTAGAAAAGGGAGTTGCATCTACATCTTTAGCAGGATTATTAAAGGATATTAAATTAGACTAAAGGAGTGTTCGTATGGCAGAAAGTAAAGCAAAAGCTCTGCAAAAAGAACTTTCATTTGAATATCCTCATATAGCAAAAGAATCTCCTGAGCAAATTTCAAAAGCTCAGGAGTTTGCTGAAGGCTATAAGAAATTTTTAGACAAGTCAAAGACCGAGAGAGAAGTGGTAAAAGAAGCTGTCAGCTTACTTGAGGCAAACGGATATACAGTTTTTGACCCTAAAAAGAGCTATAAAGCCGGGGATAAGGTATATAAAGTAAACAGAAAAAAAGCAATACTTGCATCTACAATAGGTAGTGAGCCTATCACTGAAGGTTTAAGGATTAACGGAGCACATATAGATTCTCCAAGACTTGATCTCAGACCTAATCCGCTCTATGAAAAGAGTGAGATATCATATTTTAAGACTCATTACTATGGTGGAATAAGAAAGTATCAGTGGGCAACCATACCGCTTTCAATGCATGGTGTTATATTTAGAAAAGACGGCAGTTTTGTTGAGATAAACCTTGGTGAAAAAGAAGAGGATCCGGTATTTTATATAAGTGATCTGCTTCCTCATCTTTCAAGCAAACAGGATCAAAGAAAACTGTCGGAAGGTATCAAAGGTGAGGAATTAAATATTTTCCTCGGAACATTGCCGTTTGATGATACCGATGATGTAAAAGAGGCTGTAAAGCTTAAGACACTTGAAATATTAAATAATATGTATGGTGTTACAGAGAGAGATTTTGCAAGAGCGGAGATAGAGTTTGTCCCTGCAACAAAGGCAAGAGATATAGGTCTTGATCGTTCACTTGTAGGAGGATACGGTCATGATGACAGAGTCTGTGCTTATCCTGCGCTTATAGCGGAGATTGAAGCAAAGAATCCGAAGTATACAACACTTACAATACTCGCAGACAAAGAGGAGATCGGTTCAACAGGAAATACGGGACTTCATTCTCACTTTGTGTATGATTATATTGAGTATTTGTCACAGATCTTCGGTGCTGATGTAAAAGAAGTATGTGAAAAATCATCATGTCTTTCATCAGATGTAAATGCCGCATTTGATCCTACTTTTCCTGATGTGTTTGAGCCTAACAACTCATCATATCTGAACAGAGGTTGTGTACTTACAAAGTATACAGGTTCAAGAGGAAAGTATTCTTCATCAGATGCAAGTGCAGAGTTTATGAATAAAGTTATATCAATAATGGAAGAAAACAATGTACATTGGCAGATAGGAGAATTGGGCGCCCTTGACGTTGGTGGTGGCGGTACCATTGCTCAGTATGTCGCAATGATGAATATAGATGTAGTAGATTTGGGAGTTCCCGTAATCTCTATGCATTCACCATATGAGGTGATATCAAAATTAGATTTATATAATACATATCTTGCATTTAAGGCATTTTATTTATAATGTCCGGTGCAAGGTGAGAGGTTTTTATTTATGAAATTAAAAAAGTTAGCTTTGATAGGAATGGTTGTTGTAGCTACAATGAGTGCATGTGGTATACAAAAAAAAGATGCTACTGAGACTCAGACAACAGCAGAGGGAGAATCAAAGGCAAATGCAGATGTGAAAAGACCAAGTGATTACGGTACAGCCGAGCTTGGAAAGTATGTCGGTGTGGAAATACCTAATATCGATACAAGTGTAAGTGATCAGGATGTGGAAGCACAGATAAATACTGAATTAAAGCAAGATCCTGACGTGGTTGAAGTAACAGACAGAGCCGTACAGGAAGGTGATACTGTAAATATAGACTACACCGGAACAAAGGACGGAGTTGCTTTTGACGGAGGATCTGCAACAGGTTATAATTTAGTAATCGGAAGCAACAGCTTTATCGAAGGATTTGAGGCGGGACTTATAGGTCACAGCATCGGAGAAGATGTAAAACTTGATCTTACATTCCCTAAGGATTATAATAACGCCGATTTAGCCGGAGCTGCAGTGGTGTTTGACGTAAAGATAAATTCAATATCAGTGTCATCTCCTGCAACTCTTACAGATGAGTGGGTAAATAAGCATACAAAGGGTGAGCAGAAAACAGTAGATGAGTTTAGAGCTGCTGTGAAGGCAAATCTTGAGGAACAAAGAAGTAAGAGCGCAAAGTCACAGGATCAGTACAATGCGATTGCTGCTGTAATTGCAGACTCAAAATTTGAAATGAAGGATGAGGCTATTGATTTTGAATATAATAATATCTACAAGCCTATCGATAATATGATTACACAGTATGGTATGGATCTTGATCAGTATGCCTCAGCTTACGGCATGAGTGCGGATGAGCTCAAAACAGAGATCAGAAATCAGGCTGAAAGCTATGTTAAGCAGGTTATTGTAACAAGAGAAATTTATAAGAAAGAGAAAATGTCTCTTACAGATGAGGATTATCAGGTAGTTGTAGATTTAAACGGCGGCTCTTTGACAAAAGACGAGCTTATACAGCAGTATGGTAAAGATGAAGTTGAAGAAACAGCCAAGACATATAAAGTTGTAAACTTTATCCTGGACAATGCCAAGAGAACAGATGTTACAGTAAACATCAACGGTGAGACTATGGGCAGTGAAGAGGGCGCAAGTGCTGAAGGTGCAAGTGAAGAGACTACAGCTGAGAGCGAAAGCAAAGCTTCCGAGAGTGCATCTGCTGAAGGCAGTGAGGCGGCACAATAATGAAAGCACTATTCTTTGATATAGATGGAACCTTGATTGACAATGATACCAAACAGGTTCCGAAATCCGCATTAAAGGCTATCGAAGAAGCGAGATCGGCCGGACATTTGACATTTATAAATACCGGAAGAGTAGAATGTATAATAGGAAATATTAAAAACAGATTTAATATGGACGGTTATATTTGTGGATGTGGAACACAGATAGTTGTCGGAGACAAGACCATCTTTGAGAAGAGGATAGATCATAACAGAGGCATTGAAATAAAAAAACTGTTAAAGAAATTTAATGTTGAAGGTATGCTTGAGGCGAGGCAGGGAATTTATTTTCCTGCCAAACCTTTTGTATATCCTGAGATTACAGAGAATATATTTGATGCGATATGTTCCATTGTAGAACCGTCTGTAGGAGAATTTGAAAAAGATGATTATGACTTTGATAAATTCTGCATTATAGACGATCCGAGATTTTCAAGGAGTGATCTGAAATCATTCTTTGCTGAATGCGATGATTTTGATATAATAGATCGAGGCGCAGGATTTTATGAATGTGTGCCATATCCTTGTTCAAAGGGAAAAGCTGTACTTCAAGTGCTGGATTACTACAATATAGCATTGGAAGATGCTTATATATTTGGGGATAGTATGAATGATTTGCCGATGTTTACATGCGGAGCCGGGAACAGAATACTTCTTGGAGAGCATGATACCGCATTGGAAGAATATGCTACATACTTTGCAAAAAAGGTATCAGAAGATGGGATATATTTATCAATGAAAGAGCTTGGACTTATATAGTAACTTTCATTGACATTAGTATTTGGAGAGATTATGTTTTTCAAAGATGTTTGGAAAGATGTACAGGCTGTAAAGGACAGGGATCCGGCAGCCAGAAGTGCGTTTGAAGTTTTATTTTTATATCAAGGCGTACACGCATTGATTATGCATAGAATTGCACATTGGTTCTATAAAAAGCGTATGTTTTTTATAGCAAGATGGATATCACAGATTTCAAGATTTTTTACAATGATAGAGATACATCCGGGGGCTGAAATAGGCTGCGGAGTACTTATAGATCATGGTGCAGGTATTGTAATCGGAGAAACAGCGGTGGTTGGTGACAACTGTACACTGTATCAAGGAGTGACTCTTGGAGGTGTAGGAACCGCCAAGGGGAAAAGACATCCTACACTTGGAAAGAATGTAATGGTCGGTGCCGGTGCCAAAATACTGGGATCATTTGAGGTTGGAGACAATGCATCTATAGGAGCAAATTCAGTTTTATTAAAACCTCTTGAAAGTGATTCCACAGCGGTGGGTATTCCTGCAAAGCCTGTAAGATTAAACGGTCAGGTTGTTGAAAAGAAGCATAAACTGGCACAGGTAAATGCGGATATTTCAAAGCTTGCCGAGACCATAGATATAATGAATGAAAGAATAAGAAAAATGGAAGAACTGCTGAATCAAAACGGTATTGATACAAGTTGTCTGGAAGACGGTAGAGATACCACAGAGTTTGCCGATTGGGTAATCTAATGAAAG
Source organism: uncultured Lachnoanaerobaculum sp. (assembly GCA_916720285.1). Lineage (GTDB taxonomy): Bacteria > Bacillota > Clostridia > Lachnospirales > Lachnospiraceae > Lachnoanaerobaculum. The sequence goes on from CAKAQP010000094.1 coordinate 6,520, forward strand.
CAGAATTAAATACAGTAAGCAGACGATTGGGAGTCGGTTATTCGACTTTCGATTTGTCTGCTTTTTTAGAAGAAAAAGCATTTGTATATCTTTTGCGCTGCAATGATAACAGTTTATATTGCGGATGGACATCCGATATACCAAAAAGAATCAAGGCTCACAATGCCGGAAAAGGTGCTAAATATACCAGAGCAAAATTGCCTGTTGAATTGGTTTATTTTGAGGTATATACAGATAAAGTAGCGGCAATGCAAAGAGAATATGAAATAAAGCAGTTAACAAAGCTTGAAAAGGAAATGTTGATAGATGAATCTGAAGATACTATATGAAGATAAAGACGTAATAGTGACAGTCAAGCCAAGGGGAATATCAAGTCAATCAAGTAACAGTTTCGAAGAGGATATGGTCAGTCTGTTAAAAAAGCACATGGGAAAAGACGCCTATGTGGGAGTGATACACAGGTTAGATAAGCCGGTATACGGAATAATGGTATACGGTAAAAATAAAAAAGCCACAGAAATCCTCAGTAATGAGCTTAGAAAAAAGAATATAGAAAAGACCTATGAAGCCTTGGTAGACGGACTTCCTGAAAGTGATGAAGGAGAACTTACAGACTTTATAAAGAAACTTGATAACAATGTAAGTAAGGTTGTCAAAAAGAGTACTACAGGAGCTAAAGAAGCTGTATTAAAGTATAAAGTACTGGAGTCATATAAGAAAGACAACAGATATATTACAAGGCTTAGAATAAATCTTATAACAGGAAGACATCATCAGATAAGACTCCAGTGTGCAAGTCACGGTTTCCCTCTGTATGGTGATCACAAGTATAATAAAAGACTTGCAAATGTTAAGCTTGATGAGGACAAAGTACTCTCTTTGGCGGCTGTAAACTTAAGCTTTAAGCACCCTAAAACAGGTATGGAATTAAATTATAAAATTAATGCGGATTTTTGAAAAAAAGTATTGACAAAGAGCATATAAAATGATAAAGTTAGGGAGTACTAACCAAGGGAAATAAATTTTCTTTAAGAATAAAGAAAACGGAGGTAGGTATGCCCGTTGATATAGTAAAAAGGCTTGCATCTAATGGAGATGACAGTGTGGAGCTGAGACTCATCATTCAAAATGCGGCGGTATTGAAGGGGAAAAGAATTTCCGGAATGCTCTTTTTAAATGACAAAGAGTTGGCCATAATAAGTGAGAAACTAAGAAAAACAAGTATCAGCTTGATGATTCTTTGCACTTGTAAGAAGAGACATTTGGTTTTGATATACAGAGCAAAAGAACTTGAAGAGTATCTTAAAAGATCAGAGGTTAGTGACTATTTAAGAGAGTTTGGATATAGGAGAGATGATTTCATATCAAATCTTATCAGACTGCATCAGAGGATGAACGGTTTTTATAATAAAATTAAAGAGTTTCCTCATGAGGTAGGAGTATTTTTGGGATATCCTATATGTGATATAAAGGGCTTCCTTGAAAACAAAGGAGAGAGATATCTACATAGCGGATATTGGAAAATATATGGCAATCTGGAAGAGACCAGAGAAAAGTTTTTAAGCTATGATGAGGCTAGAGAGATTGCTATTGACGAGTTCTTGGCCGGAAACAGGCTTGAGAATATAGCTTGTTGATAATGGTTTATATGCCTATAAAAATATTCTTTTAAGGAGTAAAAATATGGAAAAAGCAATTATTGTTTATTGGAGTTCAACAGGAAACACAGAAGCTATGGCAAATGTGATAGCTGAAGGAGTAAAGGCGGCAGGCGGAACACCTGAGCTTGTATTTGTAGACAGTGTTAATGTAGATGAATTACTTGCACAGCCTGCATTTGCTATCGGATGTCCTGCAATGGGTGCAGAGGAGCTTGACGAGTCTGTTGAGAGCTTTGTATCAGAGATAGAAGGCAAGGTATCAGGTAAAAACATTCTTTTATTCGGTTCATACGACTGGGGCGATGGAGAGTGGATGAGATTATGGGTTGAGCGTATGCAAAATGCCGGAGCAAATATTATCGGTGGAGAAGGCATTATAGCAAACCTTGAGCCTGATGATGATGCAAAAGCTGCATTGGAAGCAGCAGGAAAGCAGTTAGCTGCATTTTAATTTTTTTGGTCTTACATTAGGACAACCTAATTTAAGATATGACAGTGAAAGCTGTCATAATATATAGTGTAGCGATGAAAGTCGTTACACAAACAATATGGTGGTGAAAACTATCATATACTATCAAGTAAGACTTGAGCAACCTTATTTGATAATATACAGTGTTACACATATTGAAATTTCCTCTTACTTAAAAGACAGGCCTTGAGCAAGCCTGTCTTTTTCTTTGGTAAAATATATCATGGTATAAATTTATTGCCTTCAATTAAAGTGTTTTCGCTTGACATAAACGGTATGTCATAGTATAATCTCACGGAACTAGTTAGATTAAGTATTTAATTCGCCACATACGCCGGTATAGTGGTTTTTTTCTAATCTTAAAGTTTGATTGAAGTTGAAGTTTTGGCTTCAAAAATGAAAAATTAAGGACGGTTTTACTTAGGAAGAGTGAAATAGAAGTCAAAATGGAGGAAATATGGCAGAGAAAAAGCATATATTA
>CAKAQP010000095.1 GCA_916720285.1 uncultured Lachnoanaerobaculum sp.
ATTCCGGTTACGGCTATACAAAACTCCTGTTTAAGCTTTATAGCCTTATTAAACACTTCACTTCCGCACTCGTCCTCTTCAAATATTATCTGCAATATTCCCGAGCGGTCTCTGAGGTCACAGAATATGATTCCTCCCTTGTTACGGTTCTTTTGAACCCATCCCATTACGGTAACTTCACTTTCAAGCGGTGCGTTTACCACCTCTGCACATCTGTGACTTCTCTTTAAGCCAAGCATTGATTCTGCCATTTTTATCTCCTCACTATTTTAAAGCTTCTCTATAAAATTCTTTAAATTCAATATATCCTTGTTTTTCAAGTCCTTCTTTTTGGAACTTCTTATTCTTATTCATCTTGGAAACCAAAACAATATTTCCATCTGATCTAAGAGCTGCAGCTTCCTTTAATATATCTGTCAATATATTTGCATCAATATTTTTTTCATAAAGAAATGCAATTTTTTTACTCTCATCAGGAATCTTAAATCCTGAATCCATCAGTATTGTGATGATTCTTTCAAATCCGATGGAAAAACCGCATGCAGGAGTATCACTTCCTGTAAATTTTCCTATCATCTTGTCATATCTTCCGCCACCTGCTACTGAACCTGAGAATCCTTCCATACTTACTTCAAAAATAGTTCCGGTATAATATCCCATACCACGAACCAAAGTAGGATCAAATTCCAGAGAAAAATCGTTTTCCTTTACATCCAGCACTGTATTCATTATCTCAGATAAGCCCTCTAAAACTCCCTCTTCAATAAATCCTGCCAGACTATCCTTTAAAGAAGTAAGAGCCTTTGCATCATTTGATAAACCGTCAAAAAGAGCAAGATATTTCTCACACTTTTCTTCTCCGTCAAGTTCTGTCAACTCTTTTCTGACACCTTCAATTCCTATCTTATCCATCTTATCAAGGATAATAAATACATTACTTATATTGTCCTCAGAATAACCTGCATAAAGAGCCATTGCTAAAAGAATTCTTCTGTCATTAATTCTTACCGTGAATTTCTTTCCTTTTGCAATCTCACTAAGTGCTTTGGTTGTTGCAAGTATCAGCTCTATCTCCGCAAGATTTGAAGCCTCACCAAGAATATCTATATCACATTGTGTAAACTGCCTGAATCTACCTTTTTGTGGTCTGTCAGCCCTATATACATTACCTATTTGCAATGCTTTAAAAGGGTTTGGAAGACTTGCCTGATTATTTGAGTAGTATCTGGCAAGCGGTAATGTAAGGTCATATCTGAGTCCTGCATCTACCAGGTCATTCTCATCCTTAACATTATCAAGTTTTAATTTTTCACCTCTTTTTAGAACCTTAAAAATAAGCTTTTCATTGTCACCACCCTGCTTACTTAAAAGATTTTCAATATGTTCCATAGCCGGAGTCTCTATTGATGTAAAGCCGAAACTACCATAGGTCTTTTTTATTATATTTATCAAATAGTCCCTAATAATCATCTCCTCAGGGAGAATGTCCTTCATTCCGGTGACACCTTTTTTAATCAATGCCATGCATACTTTCCTTTCTCATTATCATTTCATCAAGTCTTTCTATATAAAGCTTCGGATCCTTTACAGTTTCGATTCTCTCTATTCTTCCGTCTCCAAATACTATCTTACTTGATGTACCTGCTCCACAGGCTATGATAGTCTGTTTTTCTTCCATAATCAATATATTGTAAAGACATTCTTTACCAAGTTTTGAAAATCCTATATTTTCAAGATTTCCTGCCATATTTTTTTGCCTATACAAGTAATACGGCTCCAACCCCAAATCGGTGCATGTATCGGTTGCTGTATTTATCATTGCTAAGATCAGATCATTGTCCATAATCTCTCTTTTATTTTCTGTGTTTAACCTGGCTGCTCTCTTTAATGCAAGAGAATGTATGGTAATGGATTCCGGAGCAAATAATCTCACCTTGGTAAAGCTGTCAGAAACATCCTCCAAAGTCTCACCGTTTAATCCGATTATAAAATCCATATTTATATTCTCAAAGCCAACTTCTCTTGCAAGCTTATAGCTTTCATATATATCCTCTATAGTATGATGTCTTCCGATAAGATCCAAAGTCTTTTGTTGCATTGTCTGTGGATTTATTGATATTCTATCAACTCCTGCATCTTTTAGGGCTTCAAGTTTTTCTCTTGTTATACTGTCAGGTCTTCCGGCCTCCACAGTTAATTCCAAAAGATTTGAAAGATCAAAGTTTTCTTTTACTACATTCAAAATTTTTGATAGTTGATATCCTTCAAGTGAAGTAGGCGTTCCGCCACCCATGTAGATAGTTTGAAGCTTTTTGCCTTTATACATCTTTGAGACGGCTAAAAGCTCTTTGCAAAGCGCTTCTACATATGTATCGGTATCTTTCTTCCACTGTGCAATAGAATAAGAGGTAAAAGAACAGTATAAACATCTTGTAGGGCAAAAAGGTATTCCTATATACAGGCTGTAACCGTTCTTATAATCTACCTTCTTTAATATATTGAATTCATTTTTTGCAGTATCGGTACAAAGTTTGATTCTTTTATCACTTACAAGATAGACTTCTTTTAAATGTTTTTTTATATCTTCTAAAGACATATCATTTTCAAGCATTTCCATTACTATCTTTGTAGGTCTGATTCCGGTGAGAGTTCCCCAAGGAAGTTCTTTATTACCAAGCTTTAAAAGATTTGTGTATATATTTCTTTTCAGATCATTTTTGGTATCAAACTTGGTTTCTCTAAGCGGTGAACTAAACTCGAGTAGATTATCTTCATCTTTTATTTTTATATGATAATATGTATCATCCTTTGATAAAAACAAAGACAGTGTGGAATCCTCATCTGTGTAAATATATTTTTCCTCCGGATAAAAAGCCATCAAAAGCTCTCTGATATCCTGCTCGAAGGTCATATCTTCCAATAGTAATGAAATCATCTGTCTATCCCATGCTTTTCTACATAGATTGCAACAGGATTATATTTCTTTTCATGTCCTACTGTAGTCATATCCATATGCCCCGGCAATATGTTTACATATTCCGGCAAAGTAAGTATCTTATCATATATAGATCTGATTATAGCAGGATTATCTCCTCCGTAAAGATCCGTTCTTCCACAGTCTTCTCTAAAAACCGTATCACCTGAGAATAAAATCTTTTCAGACTCTATATAATAGCAACCTGATCCCTTTGTATGTCCCGGTGTGGCAATAAATTTTATATCTTCATCAAGCAAACGAATAACATCACCGTCATTCAGCAAGAAATCCGCCTTAGTAACATATCCATGTCCTATAAATGACCTTCCGCCTGATTTATAACTGTCACCAAGCATCTCATCATCATTTTTGGATATATATACTTTTAGATGATATTTCTCCACCAAATCATTTACCGCCATTATATGGTCAAAATGTCCATGTGTAAGAAGTATTGCACTTGGTTTTAGCTTATTCTCATCTATAACTTTGATAATAGCCTCTGCTTCTGCAGAAGGATCCACTATCAAACATTCCAAAGTTTCTTTATTGTATGTAACATACACATTGGTCTGCACCGGACCGAGTGTAAGCACATATATTCCTAATTTATCCATCAGCCTGTAGCCCTTTCAATATCTATTACACCGGTAATCTGTCTTAGTTTACCGATCAAAGAGTTCAACTCTTCTCTTCCCTTTATATCAAACACAAGATTTATGGTTGAGATATCCTGCTTGTTTGTACGGGCATTCATATTGTTGATTGTAATGTTGTTTTCACTGTAAATTCTTATAATATCGAATATAAGTCCCTGACGATTGTGAGCAAATATTTGCAATTCTGTTTGATACTTTTCTTCAAGTTTTGCATCTTCAAACTCCTGCCACTCGGCAGGTATAAGTCTTGTTCTGTCATCAGAAGGAAGGTTCATCACATTTATACAGTCTGTTCTGTGTATTGAAACACCTCTGCCCCTTGTAATAAAGCCAACTATCTCATCACCGGGAACAGGATTGCAGCATTTTGAAAATCTGACCGCAATATCTTCTATGCCCTTTACGGTAATACCGTTTTTTGATTTCTTATGTACAGCTGTATTATTATCACTTAGGCTTTCCAAAAGAGCCGACTCTGAAATTTCTTTCTTTGCAATCTTCTTTTGTTCTTCAATCATCTTATTAATGACCTGACCTTCTTTTAAGCCACCATGACCTAAAGATGCAAGAATTGAATCCCAGTCCTTGATGGCATAGCGCTTCATTACCTTCTCCTGGAATTGAGGCTTGTTTATCTCATTCCAGTTTATACCCTTAGCCTTGCAATATCTTTCTAAAAGATCTTTGCCTCTTAGTATATTGTCTTCTTTAAGCTCAGTCTTAAACCATTGTTGTATCTTAGACTTAGCTTGATTTGACTTGACTATGTTCAGCCAGTCTCTACTTGGTCCCTTTGAGTTTTGAGAGGTTATGATTTCAACTCGGTCGCCGCTCTTTAATTCATAGTCGATATTTACAAGACGACCATTAACCCTTGCACCGACCATCTTATTTCCGACTGCTGAATGTATCGAATAAGCAAAGTCTATAGGGTTTGAACCTGCAGGCAGGTTCTTTACATCACCATTCGGTGTAAAGCAATATACACTGTCTGAGAAAAGGTCTAAGTCACTCTTTATAACCTTTAAAAATTCCGCATTATCGGAAGTATCCTTTTGCCACTCAAGTATTTGTCTGAGCCAATTCATTTTGGCATCCTCTGACCCTTGGGCAGATGTACCGCTTCCGCTCTCTTTATATTTCCAGTGAGCGGCAATACCGAACTCTGCAGTCTTATGCATCTCAAAAGTTCTTATCTGTACCTCAAACGGTTGTCCCGTATCGGATATCAATGTGGTATGAAGCGACTGATACATATTCGGTTTCGGCATTGCTATATAGTCTTTAAATCTTCCCGGTATCGGTTTATAAATCTCATGTGCTGTACCCAGAGCCAGATAACATGCAGCCACATCCTCAACGATTATACGGATGGCAAACACATCATAGATCTGATCCAGAGTCTTATTTTGATTTACCATCTTCTTATATATTGAGAATAAATGCTTAACTCTTCCGCTTATCTGATATTTCATCCCTGTATCCGATAAATGTTCATTGAACTTCTTTATTATCTCATCGACAAATTGCTGTCTCTGCTCTTTTCTGAATGCCAGTTTTTCTGAAAGATCATAGTAAACATCAGGATGCAGATACTTTAGTGACAGATCGTCAAGCTCTACCTTTATTTTTGAAATACCCAGTCTTTGTGCAATAGGAGAATATATGTCCATAGTCTCCCTTGCCTTTTCCTTTTGCTTCTCAGGCTTCATATATTGCAGTGTACGCATATTGTGAAGTCTGTCCGCAAGTTTTATAAGAATAACCCTTATATCCTTTGCCATAGCTAAAAACATTTTTCTAAGATTTTCAGCCTGCATCTCTATTTTATCATTCTTTAATGAAAGCTGTGTAAGCTTTGTAACACCGTCTACGAGATTTGCTACATCAATACCGAATATATCAGCCAGCTCATCAAATGATATGACTGTATCTTCTATTACATCATGTAAAAGTCCTGCCGCTATAGTCTCTTTATCAAGCTCAAGCTCGGCAAGAATTATAGCAACACAAATTGGGTGAATTATATACGGTTCACCTGACTTTCTCTTTTGATCATTATGCGCTTTTTTTGCCAATTCATAAGCTTTTGCTATCATAGTGATATCATCTGAAGGATGATAATGTAATATGATATCAACAAGTTTTTTATATAAGCTTTCCGGTGATGTAAAATCTGCCGGCTTATCAATTTGAGTTTCTATATTTTCATCTAGAAAGTTAAACTTATCCTCTTTCATCAAAATCCTCATTCTCAGGTTAAAATATTGCAAAGCTATAGTTTGGGTTATATATGTCTAAGCTTTTATTATACGAATATAATGTAAAAAAAGCAAGAAAACCTAAGAAAAAACCGGCACATAAGTGCCGGTAAAAGTTTATTTTGCTGTGTTTACTTCTCTAAATGAATTGCCTTGCTTTAGTATTGGTGAAAACTTCTTATATAGAGCAATTGTAAGCACTGAAATCATACAACCCTTTAACAAATTTAAAGGTCCAACTATCATAAGTACAAATGTTTGAATGCTTGTTACTGCAGGATTTATTGCACTTCCCATTCCTACGAGTGCACCCAGATCCATTCCATACATCTGTGCAAACTTAGGCAAAAGATACAATGCATTGAAAAGCGATCCGAATACTGTCATTGTAAGTGTTCCCGCTATACTTCCAAGTAAAGCGCCTTTTCTTGTTTTGCTGAATATATAAATAATACTTGAAGGAAGTATCAAAGATGCTCCAACACAGAAGTTTGCAAGCTCACCTACAAATGCTGTAGTAGTAGATCTGAACATTACTTTTAAAAGTATCTTTATAAACTCTGTAAGTATTCCGGCAACCGGACCGAAGGCAAAGGTTACTATCATTATAGGCAATTCGGAAAAGTCGAGTTTGTAAAATGTAGGTGCAAAAGGTACAGGGAATTCAAACATCATGAGTATTGTACTTATAGCACCGAACAAACCTACTATTGCAATCTTTTGAGTGGTAATAACAGGACCGGTATAACCTGACCTTTTATTTGCTATCTTCTCAAAAAGATATGCGACTACAAATGTAGCAAATACAATTCCTAAGAATTCTGCTACGAAAACCAAATTTTCAACTACTGTCTTTAACATAACTACCTCCATAGCTTATGCTTCGGAGTGGTTTTCTTCAATGCAAAAACCCCTATATTATCTATAGGGGGCATAAGCAAATGAATTTGAAAACACTCTTCTCTCATCCAGACTATACTGTCGGTTTTGGAATCTCACCAAATCAACTGCTATGCAGGTCGCAGACTATACTGCCGGTAGGGAATCTCACCCCGCCCCGAAGAAATATTAATTTTTATTAACTTAATTCTAAAACTTTTTATACAAAATGTCAATAGTATTATATACTCTTTACAGGCATTCCGTTAACTTCCACATCATCTTCTATAGGCACAAGGATATATTTCCTTCCGTCTATAATTCTTGTTTCAAGCTTTTCAATAGAATCCGTGTCGGTTTTTACAGTAATACCCGGTGTTTTAACTTCAAATTTCTTTGTATCTATTACATTATCCGCAAGTACTTCTATATCGGCATCTTCACTTTTCTCATATGATTCCACAGCTTCATCGGATACACCGCTCTTTGAAATAAGCTTTACCATATCATTTTTTGTAAGTACTAAAGGCTCGGGGTTATAAGAGTTTTCTGCAATCAAATCAAGCATATTTGAGCTTAAAGATGACATAACAGGCATTGTAAGCTCATCTCTTAAAATATCATAAAGTACGGCTTCAAAAGTTTCTTTTTGCATAACAGATGACATAGGAGGCTCAACACCTATTATTTCGTTTATAAAGCTCTCATTAAGTGCATCATTTTTCTTGCTGAAGTATAATGCCGCATGTATATCTGTAGTTCTGTCTGTAAATGCAGGGAATAAAAAACCGTGCATAGGCATACCTACTATCCAATCTCTTACTCTGTTTGCAATTACACCTTCATTTGCAAAATAACTGAGCGCCGGCTTTGAAAGGCTTACCGGGCAAATACTGCAAAGCAGCGCATGATAAACTTCAGTTGAAGCATCATCCATTGCAATCTTATCGCTCGCCTTACCCGGAATATCATACATGATATCTATAAGTACTATATAATAATTTTCTGCATGCTCATAGGATTCTATTACTTTTCTGAAAAACTCATCTAAGAGCAGTTCATCATCAAGTCTGCTCTCCCTTAGCTTCATTAAAAATGCATGTGGGCTGTCTTCACCTTCATCAGTCAAAGAAAAGTCCAAGGTAAGTAATGACTTTCCAATTGCCCCGGATAAGGTCTTTCTGAATATTTCCTCATATTTGAAAGCATCCTCCTCGGGTAATGAATAGAAAGCATCCTTATTCATAAATTTTATATTCTTTTCAGCATCAACATAGCAACCTGCATACTTTGTGATAACATTAGTATCCTTGTTAAACTGCTTTTTGATTTCGTTTATTTCTTCTCTAATCATCTATTTCACTACTTTCCTGCTTCAATTGATCCAGATAAATTAAATCTTTTTTTGAAAGATTTGCATTATCAAGCAGATCCGGTCTGTTAAGATAAGTTCTCTTTATAGACTCTTTTCTTCGCCATTCTTCTATATTTTTATGATGACCTGAAAGAAGCATATCAGGCACCCTAAGTCCTTCATATTCTACAGGTCTTGTATACTGAGGATATTCAAGCAAATTATCTTCAAAAGATTCAAAATCGGCACTTTCATTATTGGTAAGTACACCGTCCACCATCCTTGCAATTGCATCCATCATTACAAGCGCAGGAAGCTCACCACCTGTAAGTACGTAGTCTCCTATCGAGTAGCACTGCGCATTTGTAAGTTCCAGCGCTCTCTCATCCACGCCTTCATAATGCCCACAAAGAAAAACTATTTCATCAAGTTTTGCAAGTTCTTTGGCATCATTTTGATCAAATACCTTGCCCTGTGGTGAAAGATATATAAGCTTTGCTCTTTTATCCAGTCTGTCACAGATACTCTCATATGCTTTATGAATAGGCTCTGCCTGCATTACCATACCTGCACCGCCGCCATATGGATAGTCATCCACTCTTCTATGTTTATCAAGTGTATAATCACGTATATTTATAGCTTCCATTGATATCAAATCATTTTTTATAGCTCTACCCACTATACTTGTGTTCATACACATTTCTATCATTTCAGGAAATAATGTTAAACAAAAAAAATTCATATCTATAAATCCAAAAGTCCGTCCAAAACATGGACTTTAATTTTTTCTTCTTCAAGATCAACATCCAGTATACATTGGCTGATATATGGGAATAATACTTTCTTTTCTCCCATATCCACTTC
>CAKAQP010000096.1 GCA_916720285.1 uncultured Lachnoanaerobaculum sp.
TGCCACTCAGGTTTTGCCTTTGGGTGAACATATATACTGTCCTCAACTATATACTCATCTTCAAACTTTTCTCCGTATTTTTTCTGCATATAATATTCTACTGCATTCATATAATCTTGCCTTGTAAGCATCAAAATCCTTACTCCTCTTTTTACAAGTATATCCCTGAGGAATACAAGTCCAACTATAAAAACTATTATCAGTAAAATACCCCTTATTGCCTCTTCGTTTTGGCTTAGTCTTCTCTTTTTCAACATTTGATTTTTTAACCTCTACACGATAAAAACTTCTGCATCAGGAAACATAGCTTCAATGTCTTAATTTATCTTCAAATGATATAAATCCAGCTTCTTTAAATGTGCCAATTTTTTATTAAATATATATTATCGAGCACATGCTCATCCTCGTAAATACTCTTATCTCCGACATATGCACTCACATAACAAAACCCTATAAATTTAGCATTCTTGAAGTACTTTATATCTTCAATATTCTTTATATTGTATTTTCTGAAATTTATTGTTACAAAGTCTACCTTTTCAAGATCTTTTCTCCAAATTATTCCATCTAAGGCCTTTTCTCTTATATCTACCATTGACACTTTAGATGATATTAAAGTATCTCTTACCGCCCTTTCAAACTCTCTGTCTTTAAAAAAGGCTATTTGGTTCATAATGTATATACAAATTACCGACATCACAACAATAACAATTTGTATTCTTCTCTTTTTCATCATATCCCATACCTCCGGCAAATATTTCAAACTTACAGACTTTAAAAAAATTTGTATTAAAATTCTCAATACACTCTTTTGTCATTTCAATTTCCCCGGTATCTACTTTGTGACTTGGATAAATTCTGTATTCACATATATACAAACATCCGTATATATTTACTCTATAATTACCCTCGCATTAGGAAACATTTTCTTTATATTTTCTATAGCTTCATCATCTAACTTTAAGTGATATAATTGCAAATCATCCAGATATTTTAAATCCTTTATCTTGTATAAATTATCAAGTACATTCTCATCCTCATATATGCTTTTATCTCCATAATATGCACTTGAATATACCAACGATATTAATTTAGCGTTCTTAAAATATACCAGGTCACTTATATCTCTTATTTTATATTTTCTAAAGTTTATATATATATTATCTACATCCTTAAGATCGTCCTTCCAAATGATCCCCTCAATAGGATTGATTCTTTTGTATTCGTCTATAGATACCACCTCATAGTTAGCTTTATTTTCTCTTACCAATCTTTCAAACTCCGGATCATGGAAAAAAGCTATTTTATTTACAGTATATAATGCAAATACGATAATAATAATTACTGTTGCGCAAATTATCTTCTTATATTTCCTTAGCATAAATTCACTCCTCCGATGTAATATCCACTGTTCTTTTAATCCTACCTCTAATATACTTACTCTTTTCCGGTATTTGTTTTTTACTGCAAGTCTTTATCTGTAGGCCTATCACTTGCCATATCCCTTGTCTCCTTCCAATATACGCATATCGTCAAAACCTGTTTTGTATGCCTTATCATAAAAGCTGGAAATTCTACAATAAAACTTTAACTTATTGAATGTATAGTCTATCAATCTTTCTTCAAACTTATCTAAGTCTTCTTTTGTAATATGTGTAACCAGCAATCTGTTAGTCTGCAAATCTTTTTCTACAAATATTTCACATGCCTTTCTAAAATCTTTTTCTCTATTTTCAACATTTTTATCTGTGAATATACAAGTAGTGTAGTCACTATTACTTACATATGTCATTATATCTGTATCTTTGTTAAAGCTGTCATCCAGCGAAAAACCATATGGTTGTGTGTAAACTTTACACTCTCCATATATAGGTTTTACCAGCTCATATATATACTTCTCAAGTTCTTCTTTCTTTAGGTATCCTACATAATTATCACTAAAATAAGTTAACCCATTTTTACTATAAACTTCTACTACTGCATGCCACTCAGGTTTTGCTTTTGGATGTACATATATACTATTATCAACTATATACTCACCTTCAAACTTCTCTCCATATTTTTTCTGCATGTAATATTCTACTGCATTCATATAATCTTGCCTTGTAAGCATCAAAATCCTTACTCCCCTTTTTACCAGCATATCTCTAAGGAATACAAGTCCAACTATAAAAACTATTATTATCAGAATACCTCTTATTGCTTCTTCATTTTGGCTTATTTTTCTCTTTTCCATCCTATCTCTCCAATCAAAAAGCCCGCGCATTTATACCCTGACAAAGTAATACTTTAACTTGTAGGTAACATAAATGCGTGGGCTGTATAAATTTTCTATTCTTCTTTAATAAATCCGTAGTAAGACGCGGTCTTCATATTTGCAATATCCAGTATCGTTTCGTCTTCCAAAAGAAATCCCATGTAGGGTATCATATTCGGCTTAGATATCTGCTCCTTACCCTCTAACATAAATGTCGTATTCTTTGTATAAATGCATATAAAATCTTCAACCGTATATTGATCAGATCTGTTTATAACGTCTATCAACTCATCCTTGGTCACACCATATGATGAAAGCTTCTTTTCTATAAAATCCATTGCCTTCTCACCTCTGTACAATTTATATGTTCCTCCATAATAATTGTCATCGGTAACCCCCTTCTCCTGATACCAGAAAAAGCTGTGGTCCTCATTGAACACCCAATATGATCCGTCATCATATGAAATCCATGATGTTTTTGTCAGAGCATCCGGCTCGTTATTTTCGGCCTTGTCTGAACGAAAACATCCGCTAAGTAGAAATACCGCAAGTAACATTGTCACAAAAATTGTCTTAAGTTTTCTCATAAGATATCTCCTTATTTGATTTTTACGAACTGAAGTAATAAACTGTTATCTACAGTATATATCATTTTCAATATTTTTCAATGTATTTCTACTTTATTCCCTATGTCCGCCTATTTGCCTGTTTCTGTCAAGTGCAGTTCCCTCTTCTTTGAGATTAAGTCCTTTAAATATGGCATTGTTTCCAAATTTTCTTTTTACTTTAAGTACGGCTTTCATTCTGCTGCTTTCTTTTTCTTCCGAAATGCTGTTTGCTTCCAAGAGATTTCCCGTACAGCCTGCGCTGTTTTTATGGCTTATCTCACTCGCAACTATGGTTATCCTTCTAAAAAGCAATATGGGATTTGCAAGTTTCTCAAATAGCTCCTCACTTTTCTTGCAGATCTCTTTTGTGGAATTGGTATATGATAAAAGATTTATCGAGCCGTGCGCTCCCTCAGGTACGCTCCTTCCGTAAAAATCTTTTATAATATTCCCGGTGTAATCTTTTGCTGTTTTCGGATCTGCCAAGCTGTCTATATCATATCCTATACTTAAAGTTATCTGCCTTGTGACAGTATCTTTTTCAAGCAGTGAAAATGAGAGTCTTTCCGCCATTTCTATAACTATGGTCCTTACCTCTTCATAGCTGTATGCTCTAAGTAAGACCTGTCCTTCGCTTATACTTTTCTTTTCAGGTGTATATGCTTTTATATCTTTGATTTCCGTATTGTCGATTCCCCAGGCATGTTCTATCAAAAAGCTTGCATTTTTTCCAAACAGCTTATATAAAAGATTCATTCCCTCATTGGCACGATTCTTTTTTAAGCTCTCCCTTGCAATATCTCCCATTGTATATATTCCGTACTTTGCAAGGTTCTTGCTGTAACCTCTTCCTATTCTCCAAAAATCTGTAATAGGTGTATGGCTCCAAAGCTTTTCTCTGTAGGATTTAACGCTCAGTTCTCCTATTCTGGCTCCATGTTCATTAGGCTCGGCTCTTTTTGCCATGATATCCATAGCTATTTTTGCCAGGTACATATTTTCACCTATACCGGCACTTGCCGTTATGCCTGTGGTATCAAGGACATCTTTTACCATTTTTTCCACAAACCCTGTTGCATCATAACCTGCATATCCCGTAATATCTATAAAGACTTCATCCACCGAATATACATAGATGTCCTCAGGTGAGACATACTTTAGATATACACTGATTATCCTTGCGCTGTATTCCATATATTTTTTCATTCTCGGTACAGCCACTACCATATCAACTTCCAGTTTTACATTTTTTTTGAGTTCTTCAAGAGAATATGATTTTCCTTCAGACTTTCCTACAAGTTTTTCTCTTCTGTGATTTACTTCCTGCAGCCTTTTTATTACTTCAAAAAGTCTTGGCCTTCCCGGTATTCCAAAGGTCTTAAGTGCGGGACTTACCGCAAGACAGATAGTCTTTGAGGTTCTGCTCTCATCAGCCACCACCAGATTTATATCCAAGGGATCCAATTTTCTTTCTCTGCACTCTACCGAGACGTAGAAGGATTTTAAGTCTATTGCCGCAAATATCCTTTTTTTATTATTCATTTTCAATTATCTATTATTTTAGCTTCTTTTCCCAATGCAGGTATTATCTTATTTAAAAAATCATCAGTGCTTATCTTCAGTGTTGAGGTATTCTCACAGGGATGACATCTGATAAAATCCGCCTGTATTACATCTTTGTCTATAACAAGGTCAACTCTGTTGTCTTTATCATTTAAAAGTCCCAGTACACTTACAGATCCCGGAGTTACATCCAAAAATTCCTTCAAATAGTTTTCTTTTGCAAAGGAGAGTCTGGACATATCAAGTTTCTTTGAGATATCTTTTGTAACATATTTCTTATCTCCCGGCATCATAAAGAGGAAAAACTTTGTTTCCTGCCTGTTGCACAGAACTATATTTTTGCATATCTTAACTCCAAGCGCACCCTCTATCTCCTTGCATTTTTCCATATCTGAAGCCTCATCATGGTCTACAACTTCGTATTCCACTCCCAAGCCGTCCAAAAAATCATAACATCTTTTTTCTTTATCCTGTCTGTTTTCTATATCAACAGGTCTTCCCTTATAGGGTCTTGAAATATACATAATAACCTTCCAAAATTACTCTAATATAAACACATATTTTTTCTCATTTGAAAGCTCTTTATCAAATTTAAATCCGAGTCTGTCAAACTTTTTTATTTCCTCTTCATTTTGGATATTTCCTGATGCAAGGAAGTTTACCATCTCACCTCTTGCCATCTTTGCCATAGTGGCTTTTTGTACTACCTTCCCGTCTTTTTTCTCGGCAAACACACATGTGATGAATTTATTTTCTTTTAAAAGATAGCTTTCTATAGTTTTTGAATATTCTTTTGAGGCAAGATTTATTACTACTTCTCCGGTTTCAAAAATCTTTTTATATATTTTATCTCCCCAAAACTCATACAGATTTTTGTGCTCTCCTATCTCCATCTTTGCCTGCATCTCAAGTCTGTACGGACTTACTCCGTCAAATGCTCTAAGTATTCCGAAAAATCCCGAAAGTATATATAAATTCTCTTTTATATACTCTATTGCAGAGGCTTCCATTACATTTACCGCCATATACTGATACTGTATACCTTGATAAGAAAATATTGCAGGGGTAAGACTCCCCTGCAAATTCATGTTTTTAAATCTGTCAAAATTTTCATTTGCAATCTTTTCATTGCATTTCCAGATCTCTTTCAGCTCTTCGTAAGATCTTTGTCTTATCTCTTCTAAAAGGATCTTGCTCTTATCAATATATGTAGGTACACTGCTTCCGATATAACAGTCTGTATTTTCTATCATTGTCTTGGCAGGTGATACTACTATTTTCATTCCAAAATCTCCAACATCTCAGCCGGATTCTTGGCAGCTTTTACCTTATCCATAGCCTCTATGATAACTCCCTTTTCGTCTATAAGATATGTGGTTCTTACCACTCCCATAGATACTTTTCCATAGAGTTTTTTCTCATGCCATACATCATATGCCTGTATCACGTCAAGCTCAGGATTTGAAAGCAATGTAAACGGCAGTGAATATTTATCTTTAAACTTCTTATGTGATGCAACGCTGTCTTTACTGATACCTATTACTTCCACTCCCTTTTCCATAAACTGCGGATAGAGTTCTCCAAATCCGCAGGCCTGGCTTGTGCAACCTGGTGTATTGTCCTTTGGATAAAAGTACAATATAAGTTTCTTACCTTCATAATCTGAAAGATTTCTTACTGTTCCGTTCTCATCCGGAAGTGAAAACTCCGGTGCTTTTGTTCCTATCTGTAACATAAATTTCCTTCCTTATAAAATCTCTTTAAATATACCCTTAAGTGCCGGATATATCTTTCTAAACTTTTGGTACTTTTTTTCGTATTTTGCTACGAGTTCCGGTTCCGGTTGTATTCTTTCTTTTATTTTTATTATTGACTTTGTAGCCGCTTCCACACTTTCGTATTCTTTGCAGCCTACTGCCGCAAGTATGGCAGCTCCAAACCCCGGACCTTCCTCACTTACAGGTACTTCCACTTCTACATTCATGATATTTGCCACAAGTTTTTTCCAAAGTGCACTCTTTGCACCTCCGCCACATATCATGGTCTTCTTTATTTCTATACCGAGGCTTCTTGCCACTTCCAAAGAATCTCTGAGACCGAAAGTAACACCCTCCAGTATTGCAAGTGTCATATCTTCTCTTCTTGTATCCATACTCATTCCGATAAATGTCCCCCTTGCCGCAGGGTCGTTGTGAGGTGAACGCTCACCCATAAGATATGGTAAAAAGAACACCTTATTTTCTCCAAGATTATCTATATTTTCCTGTTCTTTTGAAAAATCCTTTGTCTTTAAAATATCTTCCATCCACCATTTATTACAGGAAGCCGCACTTAGCATACATCCCATAAGGTGGTATTTTCCGTCCGAATGATCGAATGAATGAAGTGCATTATACTTATCAACTCCGAATTTTTGGCTTGATATAAATATTGTTCCCGAGGTTCCAAGAGAAATATTGCAGGCTCCTTCTCCCACAGTACCTGTTCCTATAGCCGCAGCCGCATTATCTCCTGCTCCTGCGATTATCTTTATATCATCATTCAGTCCGAGTTCTTTTGCAAGTTCGGGTTTTATATTTCCTACCACCTCAAAGCTCTCGAAAAGTTTTGGAAGCATATTTTCTGAAATACCGCATATTTCAATCATCTCAGATGACCATTTTTTATTCTTTACATCCAAAAGTAACATACCGGAAGCATCCGAATAGTCTGTAGCAAAGCTTCCGCTAAGCATATAGCTGATATAATCCTTCGGAAGCATTATTTTTGAAATTTTTGCAAAAAGCTCAGGCTCATTATTCTTGACCCAAAGTATCTTAGGTGCGGTAAATCCTGCAAATGCAATATTTGCAGTAAGCTTGGAAAGTTTTTCCTTCCCGATAACATTGTTTAAATAGTCGGTTTCCTCAGTACTTCTGCCGTCATTCCAGAGTATTGCAGGCCTTAGCACATTGTCATCCTTATCAAGGATAACCAGTCCATGCATCTGTCCTCCGAAACTTATACCGCCTATCTTATCATCTAAGCCTGCAGCTATCTCTTTTAAACCTTCTTTTACCGCTATAAACCAGTCTTCGGGCTTTTGCTCACTCCATCCTGAATGCGGAAAGTATAGAGGATACTCCTTAGATACAGACTTTACAAGTTCACCCTTACTGTTCATCATTACAAGCTTCAGGGCTGAGGTTCCCAAATCAACACCAATATAATACATACACGTCTCCATAAATTAAAAATTTATTCTATTATCTATTACATTAAGATTCTACTCTTACATTGTCAATTGTATTCTTGCTCTTTTTACTGATAAAGTTGCTATCCTGTTTTATGTCTGTTTTGATCTTCTAAATCTTTTCGGTAAATGCAACTTAAATACCGAGTCCACAAAGAATATGGCAAGGGCTATGGATCCCGCAATTTTTAATGCTTCATTCATATAAGTACTCAAGTTTGACGACTCTCTTATAAAGGCGTAAGCACATCTGTATATTGAACCGCCCGGCACTATCGGCAATATTCCCGGAATAAGGAAATTACTTACCGGTGCTTTTAAAACTCTGGCAAGTATATGTGACATTGTTGCAATACAAAGTGCTGAAACAAGGGCGGCAATCTCCACCCTACTTGCTACCATCTCCATTAAAAGATATACAGCCCAGCCCACCATTCCGGTCATCCCTGCCTGTACCATGTATTTTTTCGGCAGCTCAATCATGACACAAAAAGCCACCACTGCAATAAATGCACCAATTATCTTAAATAACATACTCGCCTCACAAAATCACATATGCCAGT
Source organism: uncultured Lachnoanaerobaculum sp. (assembly GCA_916720285.1). Taxonomy (GTDB): domain Bacteria; phylum Bacillota; class Clostridia; order Lachnospirales; family Lachnospiraceae; genus Lachnoanaerobaculum. Next base: position 8,224 of record CAKAQP010000096.1, read on the forward strand.
GCCACGCCTACAGCAACCGCAAAGGCCACAACTCCTGTCTCAAGCATTCTGCTGACACCTGCGGTATAATCTCCGTTTAAGGTATCTCTCATAGCTGTGGTAAAGATAACTCCCGGTACTATCGGCATTATTCCACCTATTATTACCAGATCTATATTCATATTTGCAAATACAAATCTTTGAAATCCCACTGCTGTCAAAGCCATGGACAGTGTGGAGATCATATTCAGGAAAAATGAGTTAAACCCGAAAGGAACCAGTGCCCACTGTGTAATTGCCATTGCAAGTCCCGCAACTCCCGCCACCATGCAGTCGGTAAAATCTCCTCCAAGCATCATGGTGAAAAATAGTGCCACTCCTACAAAGGAAAGTCCGTATAAAATACCTGTAAACTGTCTTACATCCTTTATCTTTTTTATTTCGGAATACGCCTCATATATATCCATTTTACCTGCACTTAATGCTCTTGATACATTGTTGATAAGGTATATTCTGTTTATATTTGTAGTCCTGTCAGGCACTCTCTTTGACATGGTGATAAGCCCCTCTTCGCTGTCAAGAGTTAATGTGATACCTGTAGCCAAAACGAATGCGGTATGTGATTCACACTTTGAATAGTCCAGTATTCTGTTCATAGTATCTTCCACTCTGCTTATCTCCGCGCCCGCTATAAGC
>CAKAQP010000097.1 GCA_916720285.1 uncultured Lachnoanaerobaculum sp.
CGAGGCGGTGGAGCAGCCCAATTCCGTGCAGCACAGCGTGCCCGCTTGGCTGATTTTCGGTATGTTTTTCATCATGATACCGCTCTCCAACGTGATGGCGATGGAGCGGCAGACCAACACGCTCACCCGCCTGAACATGGCGCGTGCCCCCGCTTGGAAACTTCTGGCCGCCAAGCTGATTCCCTACTTCTTAATCAACCAGTTGCAGTTTGCCGGCATGGTGGCCTTTATCAACGATAAGAGACTTCGCCCGATTTCACTCGGACTTTTAAATTTCAACGGTGAAAGAGGATCTGAATACGGTCTTATGATGGCAGGTATAGTTATAACAGTTGCAGTACCTCTGGCAATTTATCTTTTATTCCAGGAAAAGGTTGAAAGCGGTCTTGCAGCAGGCGCGGTAAAGGAGTAAATATGTGCGAATATTTTATTGAGATGGTAGATAGACTTAAAAATCATCCTTTTGCAGATTCTATAAAGAGCTTTATTTTAAGGTTTGAAGATGAAGAGCTTAAAAAATATTTGTCATTTTTATATTTACATATGCCGTATGCGGATATAGCAAATGTTGATAAGGAAGTGATTTTAGATTATGCAAAGTCAGGTGTAAACCTAAGAAATACAAGATGTAAAGATCTGGATGAGGATATATTTTTAAACTATGTTTTATTTCATAGAATAGGCAGTGAAAAAATAGTTGCAAACAGGACTTTTTTCTATGATCTTATAAAGGATATGCTTGGAGAATCCGAGACGGAAAATGTTTTGAAACTCAACTATTTCTGTGGCAAAAATGTTACCTACAGAACTACAGATATAAGGACCTTGGATCCGATAACAATATATAAGTCCTCTTTTGGAAGATGCGGTGAAGAATCAATTTTTGCAGTATCTGTATTCAGAGCGGCAGGTATACCGGCAAGACAGATTTATGTACCGCTTTGGGCTCATTGTGATGACAATCATGCATGGGTAGAGGTGTATGTGGATAATGACTGGCATTATCTTGGAGCATGTGAACCTGAAGAAATACTTGATAAAGGCTGGTTTGATGATGCTTCAGCCAGATCAATGATAGTAAAAAACATATTGTATGGAAATATAAAAAAAGAGGAAAAGGACTATCTTGGATGTAATGCCGGACTTTATGAGATAAATCAAACAAAAAGATATGCTGATACAAAGCATATAAAGATATATTTATATGCCGGTGACAAAATTCTTTCAAATTTTGATTTTAATATCTGTCTTATGAATTTTTCGATGTTTTCGCCTATAATAAAGGCAAAAACAGATGTATATGGAGAGTATGAGACAGATATAGGAATAGGAGATGTTTTCCTAAGCATGTATATCGATAAGAACTATATAATACCTTTAAACCTTAAGGATAAAAATGCTTTTTATATTGATATATATGATTTTGAGCCTGAGTACAATAAATATCAGGAAATCTTTATTAATGTTCCACAGGCAAGTACAAGAAACAGAAAGAAATCTCCAAAAAAGAGAGAAAGCGAATACAAAATAAAGGAATTTCCAAATGATACGGTAAGAAAAACGGCTGTATCTGAAGGAATGGAAAAGCTTTGGGATATACTCTCGGAGAAGGATAAGAGAGATATAAGTATAGAAGTGCTTAGGGACTGCTTTGATTCAAAGAATATATATAATGTAAATGGAGAAATATATTTAAACTATATTCAAAATCCAAGAGTTTATTTTGAACATCTTACCCCATGCAGACATTTTTTCAGAGATATATTTACAGATATAGAATCTTTACTGGAATTTGTTAAAGGAATAAGTCTTACAAGAGAAAAGCCGATTACAGGAGCAATAGGAGTATATAAAACAAGGATTTCAAATGCGCTTTCTGTAAAGATTTTTGCTGTTAATGTACTAAGAAGTATGGGAATAGCTTCTAAACTTGTAAATGCTGATGTATATGTATATGAAAATGGTGAATTCAGACTTTTATCTGAACTTTCAAAGATACTTGATACTTTAAAGTATATAGACAGTTGCTGTATCAGGGAAGAGGTTACAAATACAGAAATATCTCATTTACATATTGAGGGAGATCTTAGCGGATTTGGAGAATCATTTTCAATCTCAAAATATGACAGTTTTGAAAATAATCTTATATCTCTTGATAAGAGCAGCATTAAAGAACATATGGAATTGCCTGCCGGAGAGTATGTATTGGCTACTCAAAACAGATTGCCGAACGGAAATATATGTGCAAAATATAATATATTGAACTTAGAATCCGATACTGAAAATGAGGTTAAATTGGAATATATGCAGGCTGATATAAATGATATGCTTTCCGCCTTTATATTGCCAAGGGAACTGGAGGAGAGGTTAAATATTTCCAGTGACAATGATAAGATAAGACTTATTATGTGGATGAAGGAAGAAGAGGAACCGTCACAACATATTGCAAATGATCTTTTGATAAAAGAAGATCTTTTAAAGAATATGAAGCTGGATCTTATTTTTACAAATGAATTTGAAAATAAAGACAGTGCAATAAATGAACTATTGAAAAAAAGCTTGTATAATAATATTCATACAAACTTTGGTGAGGATCTGCAGGAGGCATTCGGAAGAAGTACTTTTGTAAATCATGAGACTTTGCCGATAGTTGCTCTTTGTAAGGGCAATAGGGCTGTATATGCATTTAGCGGTTATCAGGTAGGAAGCGGAAATCTGATAGAAAAGATAAGTGATCTTATAAAGGAGAAGTAATGAATAAACTTATTGAAGAGAGAACAAGAAGAACCGAGTGGTATAGGGATGCCAGATTCGGTATGTTTATACACTGGGGACTTTATGCAATACCTGCAAGAGGCGAATGGGTGCGTTCAAGAGAGAGGATAAAAAAAGAGGACTATGATTATCTGATGGATGAGTTTTCATGTGAGAATTATAATCCCAAGGAATGGGCAAGACTTGCAAAAAAGGCCGGTATGAAATATGCGGTGCTGACAGCTAAGCACCATGACGGATTCTGTCTTTACGACAGTAAGGTGAGTGATTTTAATTCCATGAATGCCGCATGTCACAGAGATCTGGTACGAGAGTTTTTGGATGCATTCAGAGCGGAGGGTATAAAGGTCGGTCTTTATTTTTCATTGCTTGACTGGAGACATGAGGACTATCCCCACTATGGTGATATGCACCACCCTATGAGAGATAGTGAGGAGTGGAAGGGGTACAATCACAATTTTGATAATTATCTTGATTTCATGCATGCTCAAATAAAAGAACTTGTAACCGGATATGGAAAGCTTGATCTGATGTGGTTTGATTTTTCCTACGGTCCTATGAACTGTGATAAGTGGAAGGCAAAGGAACTTATGGAGTTGGTAAGAGAGTATCAGCCGGATATTATCACAGATAACAGACTTGAGGGCAGTGCGGAATATGCAGGTACAATAAAAACATTAAATCCAAGTACTTATGCAGGTGATTTTGCATCACCGGAGCAAATGATACCACCTGAGGGAATTGTGGATGAAGCAGGCAACTCAATACCATGGGAGGCTTGTATCACTATGAATAATAACTGGGGATATCATGCTCATGATAAGCATTTTAAATCCGACAAGCTTATAATCAGAATGCTTGTGGAATGTGTAAGCAAGAACGGAAATCTTATTTTAAATGTCGGACCTAAGGCAAATGGAGAAATACCGAAGGAATCTGTTGAAATACTCGAAAAAGTTGGTGATTGGATGAAGGAAAACTCAAAGAGTATTTACGGATGCGGAATTTCGGAATATAATAAACCTGAGTGGGGTAGATTTACTCAAAACGGAAAGTTTTTATATGCACATGTGTTTGAGGAACAGGCAGGTGCTATAGCTTTATGTGATATGGTCGGTAAAATAAAGAAGATGCGTCTTTTAAGAGATGGAAGTGAAATATTGCAAAGTAATTACTGGAATTTAAAAGAATTTGCAAAGGATGCTTTCTTCTTCTTTGATACATCTGCGAGCGATTGTTATCCACTTCCGGATGATAGAGATTCTGTGGTGGAGATAGAATTGAAATAGGGAGAGAATATGATTTTAGAGGCTTGTATTGAAAATATTACTTATTTGAAGGAAGTGGTAAATGCCGGTGCAAAAAGAATTGAGCTTTGTGACAATTTGGCTGTAGGAGGAACTACAGTAAGTGTCGGAGTAAGAGACTATGCCAAGTACTTTTGTGATTCAAATAATGTAGAGCTTGCAGTCATGATAAGAGCCAGAGGCGGAAACTTTGTATATAACAATATTGAAAAAGCGGTTATGTACAATGATTTAAAGGATATGGCAAAACAAGGTGTAAAAAGAGCTGTAATAGGTGCTTTGACAGAAGACGGAGAGCTTGACAAGGACTTTATTAAGGAGCTTGTATCCGCACCTAAGTTTTTCAGAAAAGAAATGGACTTCACATTCCATATGGCCTTTGATCAGATAGGTGTGGGATTAAAGCCTGAGGAAGCCCTTGAAAAAAGACTGGAAGCAATAAAAACATTATCAAAACTTGGAATAGATACCATCCTTACACATGGTTATCATGAAAATAATGATATATTTGATAATATAGATACTCTAAAGGCATATATTGAATGTGGAAATGAATGTCATGTGGATATAATGCCGGGCGGAGGAGTAAGCTTTAAAAATCTGGATAAATTAATAAAGAAGCTCCCTAATATAGTTGCAGCGCATGGAACTAAGATAGTGGAGATATAATGTGATGAAAACAGCAACAAGTTTAAGTTGCTGTTTTTCTTAAATTATTCCCAAGGCTTTATTGACTTGTAAAAGAGAAATAAGTATAATCAAGTGTATATGTCATAAACCTGAATGGAGATAAAACATTGATAAAGAGTATGACAGGCTTTGGAAGAGCCGAAGAAATAACAGGTGATTATAAATTATCTATAGAGATTAAGTCAGTAAACCACAGATATCTGGATTTAAACATAAAAATGCCCAGGAGATTTTTCCCATTTGAAGCTGAGATAAGAAATATTGTAAAAAAATATGTTTCAAGGGGTAAAGTGGACCTTTTTATCAATTATCTGGACTTTAAAGACAAAGCAAACGGAGTATATCTGAATAAAAATATTGTAAAAAAATATTTGGATATAGGATTGGAGCTTTGTAAAGAGTATAGAATAGTTGATGATTTGAAGGTTTCACATCTTTTAAATCTTCCTGATGTAATAAGTATTGACGAGCCTAAGCTTGATGAAGAAGAGATAAAGGTGATTTTATTTAAGGTATTGGAAGATGCTTGTAAATCTTTTTACGATACCAGAGAAGCGGAGGGGAAGAAGCTGTTTGAAGATATAAGTTCAAAGCTTCTGCTTCTATCTTCCACAACAGAGGATATAAAGGAAAGATATCCTGCCGTCTTGGATGAATATAAAAATAAGCTGTATTTAAAAGTGAATGAACTTTTAAACGGATCCGGTATAGAAGAAAACAGAGTTGCTACAGAGGTAACACTCTTTGCAGACAAGATATGTGTGGATGAAGAGGTTGTAAGACTTATAAGCCACATAAAAGCTATGTCTGATGAAATGAAATTGGATGTGGGAATAGGAAGAAAGCTGGATTTCCTTGCTCAGGAAATGAACAGAGAGGCAAATACAATTCTTTCAAAATCAACTGATTTAAATATAGCAAACTATGCTATAATATTAAAAACTGAAATAGAAAAAATTAGGGAACAAATTCAAAACATAGAATAGAGGAATTATGGCTGACGGAATTTTGGTTGTTGTATCAGGTTTTTCAGGCTCAGGTAAAGGTACTTTGATGAAAAAGCTGCTGTCAGAATATGATGAGTATGCATTATCTGTCTCTGCTACAACAAGAGCTCCAAGAACGGGAGAGGTAGAAGGAAGAGAATATTTTTTTAAAAGCAAAGAAGATTTTGAAAAACTTATAGAAAATGATGAATTGATAGAGTATGCATCATTTTGTAATAATTACTACGGTACACCAAGAGATTATGTGCTGGAGCAAAGAAAGAGCGGAAAGAATGTTATTCTGGAAATAGAAGTACAGGGTGCTCTAAAGGTAAAGGAAAAGTATCCTGATACAATGCTTATCTTTGTAACACCGCCGGATGCTCATACACTAAGGGACAGGCTTGTAGGCAGGGGAACCGAGTGTGAGAAGGATATAAAAGCGAGACTGCGTCAGGCAACTAGAGAAGCTGATTGCATGAGCAAGTACGATTATGTTGTTATAAATGATGATTTGGAAAGGGCGGTAAAAGAGCTCAATGAGATTATTTCACACCGTGGAGATATAAAGTCGAATAATACAGATTTTATTAATAAGATAAAAGAAGATTTAAACAGGATTTTTATGGAGGAAGAATAAATGTTACACCCATCATACAGCGAACTTATTAATGTTGCAAATGCGGACGTAGATCCGGGCGAGGCACCTGTAGTACAGAGCAGATATTCAATTGTAATTGCAAGTGCAAAGAGAGCAAGGCAGATTATTGACGGTGAAATACCTGAGGTGAAGGCTGACGGAAAGAAACCTCTTTCTATTGCCGTTGAAGAGCTGTTTGAGCAGAAGGTCAGAATAACAAATGATGATCCTAATAACGAAGCTTAAGAATCATTTTGATTTGCCATCATTTTCATGATGGCTTTTTATTAATATTAGGATTTATATTGAAAGGTTTATATGAAGATGTCAATGGTGTCACTTGGATGTGACAAAAATACAGTGGATTCAGAGATGATGCTGGGTCTGATGAATGAAAAGGGATTTGAATACACGGATATTGATGAAGAAGCTGAGATAATGATAATCAATACCTGCGGATTTATACAGTCCGCAAAAGAAGAAAGTATAAATGCTATCTTGGAAGCGGCAAGATTAAAAGAAGAAGGTGCACTTAAGGCATTGATAGTTACAGGCTGTCTGGCTCAAAGATACAAGGATGAGATAATAAAAGAAATACCTGAGGTAGACGCTCTTCTTGGTACATCAAGCTTTGATAAGATAGTTGAAACTGTGGAAGAAGTACTTGGCGGAGAGATAAAAAATGAGTTTCTTGACCTTGACAGATTGCCTTCCATTTCAAATAAGAGAAAAAATTCCACAGGCGGATACTATGCATATTTAAAGATTGCGGAAGGTTGTAATAAAAACTGCACTTATTGCATTATTCCGTCATTACGTGGTAATTACAGAAGTTATCCTATGGATGATTTAATTGTTCAGGCAAAGGATTTGGCTGCACAGGGAATAAAAGAGCTTATCTTGGTAGCACAGGAGACTACACTTTACGGTGTAGACCTTTACGGTGAGAAGAGCTTACCTAAACTTTTAAAGGAGCTTGCAAAGGTTGACGGCATAGAGTGGATAAGAATACTTTATTGCTATCCTGAAGAGATTACAGATGAGCTTATAGAGGTTATTGCAAATGAAGATAAGGTTTGTAAGTATTTGGATATACCGATACAGCATGCTTCAGACAATATACTCAGAAGAATGGCAAGAAGAACTTCACATGACGATTTGGTAAATATTATAGGTAAGCTTAGAAAAAATATACCGGATATTACACTTAGAACCACAATAATATCAGGATTCCCGGGTGAGACTGAAGAAGATCTTGAGACTGTAATTGATTTTATCAAGAAGATGAAGTTTGAAAGACTGGGTGTTTTCACATACAGTGAAGAAGAAGGTACGGTTGCGGCAGGCTTTGAAAATCAAATCGATGAAGAAGAAAAAGAGGCCAGAAGAGATAGAATAATGAGAGTGCAGCAGGAGATTTCAGAAAAGAATCTTGAAAAAATGGTCGGAAAGACATTTAAGGTGCTCATAGAGGGTAGACTTCCTGAGGAAAATGTATATATAGGAAGAACATATATGGATGTTCCGGGTGTGGACGGATATGTTTTTGTAAATACAGATAGAGATTTTATGACCGGAGATTTTTGTGATGTAATCATAACAGGTTCATCCGAGTATGATTTGATAGGAGATGCAATATGAATTTGCCAAATAAATTGACGGTTTTAAGAGTACTGCTTATACCTTTCTTTGTAGCAAGCCTTTTATTTAAAGGTGGAGAAGATTATAAGTTCAGAATAATTGCGCTTATTATATTTGCTGTTGCGGCACTTACCGATACTCTGGATGGTATGATTGCCAGAAAATATAATCTGATTACAGATTTCGGAAAGTTTATGGATCCGCTTGCGGATAAGGTGTTGGTATGCTCAGGGCTTATCTGTTTTGTGGAACTTAGACAGTTAAGTTCTGTTATTGTGCTTATTGTTATAGCAAGAGAGTTTATAATAAGCGGCATAAGGCTTGTGGCTTCCGACAACGGTGTGGTTATTGCGGCGGCAATGTCGGGAAAGTTAAAAACTGTTGTACAGATGGTTACTGTTATTTTACTTATATTGAATCTGCCTAAGCTTAGCTTGGTAACAAATATTTTTATTATCTTGATGCTTTTCCTTACAATATTTTCTCTTTGTGAGTATATTATCAAGAATAAGAATGTTATAATGAGCAGTAAGTAATATGCATTTATAAAGGAGTGGAAATGGATACTGTTACCAGAAATAAGACGATAAAACTTATTGGAATGAATGAAGCGGATATAAGAACTTCTATTTCAGACTTGATTGATAATGAAGATGTGAAAATTGAAATAAAGCCTTTTGATTCTAAAACTTATATAATACTTACAGCAGATGCC
>CAKAQP010000098.1 GCA_916720285.1 uncultured Lachnoanaerobaculum sp.
TTTGCAAGCATAACTTTTAATAATGCCGCATCGGTGTCCGCATCAAATGCGGTATCCTTAAAAAGACGGTTTTGGAATTCACCACAAGCTTCATTTATAGAATCTATCGTCAATTCGATCTCGTTTTTAGTATTTATAATATCACTGTCAGGGGATAAAACATTGTCAAAGTCGGAATATGTCTTTATAAGCTTTACAGTCGTAGGCAAATAATACTTCATAAGCTTATAAAGCTTCTCTGTTTCCTTAGGCTCCTTTTCCACCCTGTCAAATATTGCAGTAAGTATTGTCTCCAGTTTTGTAAGCTTGGATGACATAGGCTCCTTTGTTATTCCAAGATGTAATTCTTTGATAGATATTATATACTCTCTACCCTCAGATATAAGGCTTCCGTCTTTAATATCAACCTTTTTCTCAATTATATCATTCTTTCTTTGTTCGGATTTTCTTTGTTCCTCCAGCGCTAAATAGCCCTTATATACATCATGACTTAACATAAAGCATTTATTTTCTTTATCCAAATGCCCCTGTGTGAAAATCCTTTTTTCTATCATTTTCTTTAAATTATTTGCCACGTCTTTGGGACTTTCATTTGAAATTCTTGCAATGTCTTCTATGTTCATATAAGTCCTACCATTCATTATACGATAATATTTGTCCGCCTTTTCAACCAGACTAAGATCACTGATTGCCGGAAATGCAAGAAATGCTCCTATTCCAAAAAATGGTATAAGTGCAATCATCGGCACAATCCAGCCTACAAATGACGCAGGAAGTACAGTCAGTGTAAGTACAAGTATCGGAATACCGAAAAATATCATCATAGGTACTCCGACAAATATCCTTATAAACAGATCCGATCTGTTCGTCCTTAAATAAATATTTGTCATATTGCGTTTATTTACCTTTACACTCACCGCATTCTTATTATAATTTACCTTGGTAAGATTGTTTACTTCCCTCAGGCTGTCAACAACATTGTCTGCAAATTTCTTTGCACTGTTTCCTATATCTGTTTCATCAAAAATATGATCTATATAACCTCTGATACCGTTCCAATCCTTTTTTTCCTGCATACTCAACCTTCACCTCGTCTCTATTTTATTGGTAAACTTCTGAATATATTAACATTTTTATTATCCCACATCTTTATCAAGTTATCAATATTAAAGACATTTTACCCCACGAGTGCCGCTTCATCCATACAGGCTTTCTTTTATATAAGATATTTTTTACTTAATTTTTTTTGAACCCTCTGCTCTTTTTAAAAGTTTTGAAGAAATAAAATATTATATTTTAACAAAAAATATCTATGAATATTGTAAATTATATTCATTGCATATTGTTAATTTTAGAATTATACTATCTATGAATAATAAAGCATATATTCATAGTGCTGTTTTATAAAGGAGGCGTATGGGAAGAGCATTCAGTGAAGAGGAAAAAGAAAAAATAAAAGAAAATGTTATGGAAACTGCTCTTGAGCTCTTTCATGATAATGGCACAAAGTCACTCAGTATTTCTTTATTGACAAAAAGAGTCGGTATTGCACAGGGAAGTTTTTATAATTTTTGGAAGAACAAGGATTCTCTTATCATTGACCTGGCGGCATATAGATCAGGACAAAAACTAAAGGCTCTTGAAGAGAAATTTTCAAGTTCGCTTGATGACCCTATAGGATTTTTAACTGATGTCATCTATAAATACTCTCTTGATTTGATGATAAAGATAAAAACACAGCCTATGTATGCGGAAGCTTTTAAAATACTTAAAGTTAAAAAAGCTGATGAAATAAATCAAATAGAAAGGCTGTATGGAGAGTTTTTACAAAAACTTATAGATTACTGGAGAGAAAATAAAGCTATAAAGTCTGCTGATGAAAAAGGTCTTTCCAATGCCTTTATAGGCAGCTTTTTATTTTGTTCAGAACACCTTCTCTTTGATGAGAAATATTTTGAAGATATACTAAAAACTTATATATCGGGAATAGTCAAAAAATACATTAAGCTTTGATATTTTAAAGCTTTATATATTTTATACATACAGTAAGGTCATTTATTTAAATAAAAGGGGGAGATATGGTACTTGATTTTATTGATATTAAAAAAGAAGATATATCACTTGCCGGAGGAAAGGGAGCAAATCTTGGAGAGCTGACTTCAACTAAAATAAACGTTCCAAAGGGCTTTGTAATTACCGCAGATTCCTATAAAGCTTTCCTAAAAGAAAACGGCATAGAAGAAATTATTAGAAATAAACTAAGAGAAGTATCGGGTGATGAAATAAAACTTTTAAAAGCTGCCGACCGCTTTCGTGAGCTGATAAGATCAGGAAATTTTTCCACTGAAACAAAAAAACTTATAGCGGATAAATATAATAGTCTTGGAGAGAATATAAGAGTTGCCGTTCGCTCATCCGCCACTGCAGAGGATCTGCCTGATGCCAGCTTTGCCGGGCAGCAGGAAAGCTATTTAAATGTAGTGGGCATTGATGATGTTCTGTTACAGATTCGAAACTGCTATGCCTCTCTTTGGGGAAACAGAGCGGTAAGTTACAGATTTCATCAAGGCTATGATCAAACTGCCGTAACTATTGCGGTAGTGGTACAAAAAATGGTGGAAAGTGAAAAGGCCGGAGTTTTATTTACTGTAAATCCACTAAGTCAAAATACAAATGAAATGCAGATAAATGCAAGCTATGGTTTAGGGGAAAGTGTTGTAAGCGGCAGGGTGACTCCGGACAGCTATATTGTAACAAAAACCGGCAGACTAATTGAAACCACCATAGGCTCTAAGGAAACAAAGATAATATATGGAAATAAAAATACTGTAGAAGCAGCTGTAGATGAAGATGCGCGAAAAAAGAGAGTTTTAGAAGATGATGAAATATCTGGGCTTGTAGACTGTGGACTAAAAATAGAAAAGCATTATGGTATACCTATGGATATTGAGTGGGCCATCAAAGACAGTAATATCTATATTTTACAGGCAAGGGCTATAACCACATTAAAAAAAGATACCGATGAGGATGCTCTTATAAAAAATTATATGAAGGGCACAAAGCCGACTAAGAGTATGCGTAAAAACCTGGCATTTCAACTTGAAAAAATGCCATTTGCCTACAGAGTTTTGGATTATGATTTTATTATGGCAATCAATGATCAAAAGTCAAAAATATTTGCAGAAGCAGGTATAGTCTTTGATTCCGATCCACAGATTGACAATGACGGCATACAGACTCTTCCAAAGGGTAAAAAGGGTATAAACAAAAATATTTTTCATTTCTTTAAAATACTGAAGCAACTCAAAGACTTTGATTCTTGTGCTTCTATATGCAAGGAATTTATGCACAGATATGAAGAAGAGATTTCAATGCTTAAGGATAAAGACTTTGAAAATATGAGTCTTCAAGAATGTAGAGAATTTTTAGAGTACAGCTATAAGCTTACCAAAGATCTTTCCTATGACAGATTCAAATATGCCCTCTTTCCGACAATGCTTGTATTTGATAAATACACTAAATTACTTCAAAGAATAAATCCAAAATATACCGCCTTTGACCTTTATAAAAGCTTGGGTAATAAAACCTCAACTGTAAACAAGGATATATCCGATATGGCAAAGGAAATATCAAAACATAGCAAATTAAAGGAAGCTATACTTTCCGGTGAAAGCTATAAAAGCTTATATACTAAGTTTGATTATTTCAAAACAATGTCGGATAGATTTTTGCAAAACAACGGCTTTAAATCCGACTACAACTGCTACTGTCTGGAAGCAAAAACATTTATTGAAGATCCTGACAGACTCATAAATATTTTAAAACCTATACTGCTTTCAGCTTCTGAGCAAAACAAAAATCCTGAAAGTTTTGATGATTTAATGAAGGGATTAGAAGTCGTTTCCGGCGGAAAATATAAGTCTGTAAAAGCTGATATACAAAACTTAAGATACTTCCATATAGTTCGTGAAGAAAGCCAGTATTTATGGGAGAGCTTATTTTTCTATGTAAGAAAATGTGTAACAAGGGCAAACCTGCTCCTTCTTGAAAATAAAGACTATAAAAGCGGTATAGCAAATCTTTTCTTTAATGAACTTATAAAAGCTATGCATAGAGGATATCTTAATAAATCCGACCTTGAAAATATCAAAAACAGAAATGAAAAATTTCCGCTCTCTATAAAGGTTTGGGAAGCATCAAAGCTTCTTATATTTGAAGCAGAGGGCGATATTTTAAAGGGTGTGAGCGGAAGCTTTGGCAAGGCTGTAGGAAGAGCCTGTATTATTCACAGTCCGAAAGAGTTTTATAAAATGCAAAAAGGTGATATTTTGGTATGTCATCTTACAGATCCCGAATGGACTCCGCTTTTTGAATCGGCAAGTGCGGTGGTCGCTGATACCGGAGCGGCTCTAAGTCACGCTGCAATAGTAGCAAGAGAATACGGTATTCCGGCAGTACTTGGAGTAGGCTTTGCAACGACAAAATATAAGGACGGTGATATGCTTCAAGTAGACGGTGATAAAGGAACAGTACGAGGTTTATGATATGGATAGAGAAATAAAAAGAAAGTCAATTTTAAATGACGCTCTTCTTCCACTACTTATAAAAACCTCCATTCCCACTATTATCGGTATGCTGATAATGGTCATTTACAATCTTACAGATACCTTCTTTGTAGGTATTTTAAATAATAAGTCTATGACTGCAGCAATCGGTATAGTATTCAGCTTTATGAGCTTTATACAGGCACTGGGCTTTTGGTTCGGATATGGAAGCGGCAATATAATGTCAAAAAAAATCGGAGAGCAAAATTATAAAGAGGCTAAAAATATGGCTTCCATAGGGATATTCTTTGCAATATCAACCGGATTAATTATCGCCTTTTTATCGCAAATTTTTATTATTCCGCTCGCAAAGTTTTTAGGTGGAAATGCTTCAAATGATTTACTTAAATTTACCATAGATTATTTGCAAATAATTATTCTAAGTATACCCTTCGGTATTTATTCACTTACGATTTATAATCAGCTAAGACTATGCGGAAATGTGAAGGAAGGGATGGCCGGACTGCTTTTTGGAATGATCACAAATATGATACTGGATCCTGTAATGATGTTTACTTTAAAACTTGGCTTTATCGGAGCCGGCTATGCCACTCTTACAGGACAGATAGTAGGCTCTTTTGTACTGACATATTTCTCTTTCAACTCAGGAAATATATCTTTACATTTAAACTTTAATAAAGAGAGAATCTATCATATTCTGGCCGGCGGTATGCCGAATTTTTCCAGACAGTCCATTACAAGTATTGCCATGATTTTACTGAATGTAACTGCTGCAAAATATGGTGATTCCCTTTTGGCGGCTCTGACAGTAAGCTCAAGAATATCAGCAATCGCCTATATGATAATGATAGGCTGGTCTCAAGGCTTTCAGCCAATCTGTGCAATGAATTACGGAGCAAAAAAATATACCAGAGTAAAAGATGCTTTTAAACTTACAGCCACAATCGGTAGCATATTTTTGATTTTTTCCGCAATCCTTTTATATATCTTTTCATCTGAACTTGTTAAGACAATGACCTACGATATTGAGGTTATATCTATAAGTGTGCAGATTTTACGTATGCAATGTATAACTATGCCCTTTGTAGGCTTCTTTGCAGTAAGCAGTATGCTTTTGCAAAATACCGGAAAATACCTTATGGCTTCCATACTATCCGTTTCTCGCCAGGGGATATTTTTTATACCCCTGCTTTATATTTTATCCTGCTTATTCTCCCAATATGGAATATACCTGCTGCAACCTATTGCAGATGTACTCTCCTTTGCTTTGGCTGTTTTTATGGTAAGAAATGTTTGGAAGTCTTTTGTTAAAATAATTTGATATATACAAGTCTGTGATATAAATTAAACACTTAAAAACTATATTTATGTTACAATACAAATATATTTACAGCATATGATGTTTAATATATGGATAAAATCAAGATAGAAAAAATACTGTTTAAGAAAGATTGTATTATGATATAAGAAGTCCAAATATTTCATTCTCTCATCATTTGCTTTCTAAGGTATGCGATATTTTTTGAAGATGTCTGTAAACAGAATAGATTTTAAATACGGAGTGTGTATGAATATTTTAGTAGTTGAAGATGAAGTACTGCTTGCTTCATCTCTTAAAGAAATTTTAGAAGAATGCGGACATGATGTTATCTGTGCCTATGACGGTATGGAAGGTCTTGAACTTGCAAGATCCTCGCATTTTGATCTGCTTGTACTTGACTTAATGTTGCCTAAGTTGAACGGTTTTGAGGTGGCAAGAACTCTTCGGAAAGAGAAAAACGGACTTCCTATTTTGATATTAACTGCCAAATCAGATATCCTTGACAGGGTGGAAGGACTGGATTCGGGTGCAGACTATTATCTTACAAAACCTTTTGACAGAAGGGAGCTATTAGCCTGTATAAACGCTCTACTTCGCAGGCAGGGAAAGGAAGTAAATCAAATAAGCTTTGGCAATACCTCTTTGGATATAGATTCATCAGAACTTATATCCGGTGATAACTCCATCCGACTCTCCTCCAAGGAGTTTCAAATGATGAGGCTACTTTTAAAGGAGGGCAAGAACAATATTTCAAAAAATCTGTTTCTTGAAAAAATCTGGGGGTATGACAGTGATGCCACTGAAAACAATGTGGAGGTATATATCGGATTTTTAAGAAAGAAGCTTAAGACATTGTCATCGGATATATCAATCGTGGCCAGTAGAGGGCTCGGATATCATTTGGAAATAAGAGGTAATGAATGATTGAGAAATTACAAAAAAAACTCACTTTGCTTTTATCTTCCGTAAGTATTTTTTTGCTTGTATTTATGCTTGTTTTTCCCTTTCTTTTCAACAAAAACAGTATTTACAAAGATATGAGATCCACGCTTTCCGCCGCTATAAATACACCGATGTATCAGGATCCCGTATCAAGTTCCTATACACTTTTTCAAATGATGTTTGACTCTAAGGGAAATGTCATAGAGACAAATGGTGCCGACTTTTTCCTTGACAGCGATACAAAAGAAAATTTAATAAATGATGCTTTAAGCAAAGCAAATGATAATTCAAATACATTTTATTCATCAATAAATAACGGGGAACTTCAATATATTTGTGAAGTCAAATCTCCACCTGATGACCTTAACAATGAAGAATGGGGACCAAGAAAATATCAATCGGATGCAGACTCTTCGAAGAATGAATCGGATCCCTATAATCGAACTCGTGGTAACAAACCACCTGCTATGTATCGAATTGCAGTAACCGATTTCAGTTCCGAAATAAAAAATTTAAACAATCTTTTGATTTTGCTTATACTGCTTTTCTTTGTACTCTCTACCGTGATTATACTCTTTTCAAAATATTTTGTTAAAAAGAGTATACAGCCTGTAAGCGATGCCATTACTTCGCAGCGTCAATTTATCTCCGATGCATCGCATGAGCTAAAAACTCCTCTCACCGTTATAATAAATAATGTTGGAAATATTCAAAAAGCAATATCAAAGAATTCTATTCAATCAGAAAATATGGAATTGCTGAAGAAAAATATCAACGGTATTGATGAGATGAGTGAAAGGATGAAGCACTTGACACAGGATTTGCTTGACTTAAGTCGCCTTGAAAACTGGCAGGATAGGAAAGAGCAGATGGAAAAAATAGTTTTATCAGATATTGCAACCAAAGAATGCCTGTATTTTGAACCCGTATTTTTTGAGAATAACAAGGAACTTGATTACAATATAGAGGATAATATTTCTGTTTTGGGAGATGCAAATAAGATAAAAGATCTTATCTCGATACTTTTGGAAAATGCTATGAAATACTCGCTTTCACACACTACACTTACTTTAAATAAGAGAAAAAAGAGTATTGTTTTATCTGTTGAAAATGACGTGGAAAAAGAACTTTCAAAAGAGGATACCGTCAATATATTTAAGCGCTTCTACAGACTTGACGAATCTCACTCCGGTAGCGGATATGGACTCGGCCTTCCCATAGCAAAGGAAATAGTGCTTATGCATAAAGGTGAAATAAAGGTAGTAAGCAAGAGTAAAAAGGTATGCTTTGAGGTTTATTTTCATATGTAATTTTAACTAAGTAATTAGGAGGATATATCAAATATTATATCCTCCTATATATTTCATAAAACCGGGTGATTTTGTCTCTTCTACTTAACATACTTCTCAAACTTGTCTACACTCATTTTTGCCCGCTTAGCAGCTTCATCAACACTCAATATACCATCCTTTACAAGTGATACCAAAGTACTTACAATTCCACTTTCTCTGGCTCTATCAAGCTCTACTACATCTACTTCTTTTCTTAAATCCTCATATAATTCCTTTAATGCTTCTGTCATATCTTCTCCCTTCTCTCCATTTAAATTTAGCTACTTGCTTACTTTTCCCTGACTTACTGTCTGTTGTCATCAGGTAAACACCCGGAGTCCATGTAGAGACTGTATTTGTGATATAGTAGATGAGGAAATAAGACAGTGCCTCATCACCGAAAAGAGCAATATTTAAAGGCAGACCAATGAAAATGGTATTAGCATTGACAAAGGTATTAATCATCG
>CAKAQP010000099.1 GCA_916720285.1 uncultured Lachnoanaerobaculum sp.
GCTTTTATTGATCCTAATGACGATTCAGGATATAAGAATAGTGAGATTGAGCTTGCCGATGAACAACTTTTGACAAATATTCATCAGCTGCAGAGTCAAAACAATATTAAGCATTCTGCAAAGTTGAATAATGATTTAGGAAGAGTGTCTCTTGATATTGAGATGGAGACAGGTACGGGTAAGACATACGTCTATATCAAGACGATGTTTGAATTGTATGAAAAATATGGTTGGAGCAAATTTATTATCGTTGTTCCGAGTATTGCTATTCGTGAAGGTGTAAAAAAGTCATTTGAGATGACCGTAGATCATTTTATGGAACACTACAAGAAGAAAGCACGTTTCTTTATCTACAATAGCTCAAATTTGAATCAGCTGGATGCCTTCTCTCAGAATGACAAAATCAATGTCATGATTATCAATACCCAGGCATTTGCCTCATCTTTGAAAGAAGATGGTAAGAGTAAGGAAGCCCGTATCATCTATTCAAAACGAGATGAGTTCGGTTCACGTAGACCTATTGATGTCCTTGCTGCTAATAGACCGATTATTATTCTTGATGAACCTCAGAAAATGGGTGGTGCCGTAACACAAAAGGCCTTGAAGAATTTCAATCCTTTATTCAGCTTAAATTACTCCGCTACTCATGCGGTTGCGCATAATACAGTTTATGTGCTCGATGCATTGGATGCATTTAATAAAAAGCTTGTTAAGAAGATTGAAGTTAAGGGATTTGAAGTAAAGAATTTCCGTGGTACAGATAGTTATTTGTATTTAGAGCAGATTATTTTGTCATCAAAGATGCCTCCTATGGCTAAAATCGAACTTGAGATTGGCTATAACAAGTCTACAAATAGAGAAACACATAACCTTGGTGTGGGAGATAGTCTTTACTATGAATCCAAGGAAATGGAACAGTACAAAGGATATACCATCTCAGAAATAGATCCACTTACCGGTACAGTGACTTTTACTAATGGTAAAACAATCAAAACAGGTGAAGTCGTTGGTGATGTGTCTGAAACAGACATGCGCCGCATTCAGATTAGAGAAACAATCAAGTCACACTTTGAAAAAGAGGAATCCTTATTCAACCAAGGCATCAAATCCTTGTCCTTATTCTTTATTGATGAGGTATCAAAATATCGTCAGTATGATGAAGATGGAAATGAGGTACTTGGAGAATATGGAAGAATTTTCGAGGAAGAATACCTTAATGTGCTAAATGAGAAACTCTCTTTAATTGATTCTCCATATCAGAGATACCTTCGTTCTACATGCAGTGATCCTCATGAGGTACATAGAGGATATTTCAGTATTGATAAGAATACAGGAAGAAGTATTGATTCTGCAGTCAAAAGAGGCAGTGAATTTTCTGAGGATATTTCAGCGTATGATCTTATTCTGAAGAACAAGGAGAGATTACTTTCGTTTGAGGAACCTACCAGATTTATCTTCTCTCACTCTGCGCTCCGAGAAGGTTGGGATAATCCGAATGTATTCCAGATTTGTACCTTAAAGCATAGTGAGAGCAATACCGGAAAGCGTCAGGAAGTAGGTCGTGGTCTTCGTCTATGCGTTAACCAGGATGGAAACAGAATGGATGTACAATCTGTCGGAGAAAGAGTCCATGACATTAATATGCTAACTGTTGTGGCAAGTGAAAGCTATACGACTTTCGTAAGTGATTTGCAGAGCGATATTAAGACTGTGCTTTATGAGAGACCTACAGTTGCAACAAGTGAATACTTTTACGGTAAATATGTAAAGGTAGATGATACACCGGTACAGATTGATAATGAACAGGCAAATGCAATTGAATTTTACCTTATCAGTAATGGGTACATTGATTCAAAGAGAAAAGTTACGGATAAGTATAGAACAGATGCAACAGTAGGAACTGTGGCTCCATTACCGGAAGAATTACAGCCAATGGCAGAAGGTATTCATATGCTGATTCAGTCCGTTTATGATGACAGTATTCTTAAGGATATGTTTGTTGATGGACATGAGACAAAGGTAACGGAGAATCCTTTGAACGATAACTTTGCGAAGAAAGAGTTCCAGGCACTTTGGAATGAAATCAACCATAAGTATGCTTATACGGTAAGCTTTGATAGTAACGAACTGATCCGCAAGTCAATCGATTATATTGATGAAAAACTGATTGTAGCAGAACTTCAATACACTACAACAGTTGGCCGCCAGAAAGATAAGATGGATGAGTACGAAGTAGGAAGAGGTGCTTCATTTGTCAGAGAATCAAGCGGTACATATAATCTGAAACACGTAGAGACAAGCAAAGTGAAATACGATCTTGTTGGAAAGGTTGCAGAAGGCACCACGCTGACACGAAAGACGGTAGGAGCAATTCTTGCAGGTATTCGTAAGGATAAGCTTTATATGTTCAGAAATAATCCGGAAGAATTTATTACTAAGGTGGTTCGACTGATAAATGAGCAGAAGGCAACGATGATTGTTGAACATATTTCATATGACTCCATCGAGGGTAAATATGACAGTTCAATCTTTACAGCAGAGAAGAATACACATAGCTTTGATAAGGCGTTCTTGGCGAAGAAGTCTATTCAAGATTATGTGTTTACGGATGGCTCCGCAGAAAAGAGTATAGAGCGTCGCTTTGCTGAGGATTTGGATGCAGCAGAAGAGGTATGTGTGTATGCTAAACTTCCGAGAACGTTCCAGATACCTACACCGGTAGGAAATTATTCTCCGGACTGGGCGATTGCCTTCTATGAAGGAAAAGTAAAGCATATTTTCTTTGTGGCAGAGACCAAGGGAACCATGGATAGCTTGAATCTGCGTCCAATTGAGCAGGCAAAAATTTCCTGTACAAAGAAGTTATTCAATGAGATGTCCACAAGTAAGGTCAGATATCACGATGTTGATAGCTATCAGAGCTTATTAGATGTGATGAAGACAATGAGGTGAGTAATTGGTAACAGAGGTGATGTTGAGTGTCAATAGAAAAAATTGTAATTAAGAACTTCAAGAGATATAAAGAACCATTCACGGTTCATTTCAATGATGGAATGAATATTTTGGTAGGTGATAATGAAGCCGGAAAATCTACTATATTAGAGGCAATTCATTTGGCTTTGACAGGTATATATGCCGGCCGAAGTATAAAGACTCAACTATCGACATATCTATTTAATGTTGATGCGGTCAATGATTACCTAACAAAAGTAAATAGTGATAATCATGCCGTACCTCCAGAAATAATGATTGAGGTATATCTAAAAAAAGGAAGTGTCCCTGAATATGAAGGTAATGGAAACAGCGAGAAAAGAGATCAACTTGAAGGGATTTGTTTTAAAATAGCTTTTGATGAGCGATATCAAGCAGATTATGCAAGGCTTTGTGATACGGAAAAAATTGAGAGCCTTCCAATAGAATATTATGAGGCTATGTGGAATGCCTTCAGTAGAGATCCACTTATGACTAAAACTATTGCTGTCAAATCTATATTGATTGATTCATCAAATTACAGATATCAAAACGGATCGGATGTTTACATTTCACGTGCAATAAAAGAGTTCTTAGAACCGGAGGATATTACATCTATCTCACAAGCACATAGGAAATTCGTTGATGGATTTGCCAAAGATGAATCCGTTACTGCGATAAATGATAAGATTTCTGTTTCATCCACCATTTTGAATGGTAAGATATCGCTGAGTGCAGATCAAGGTGTTCAAAATTCTTGGGAAACAAGCCTTGTTACAAAAATCAATGAAATACCATTTGCACATGCCGGAAAAGGTGCTCAATGTATTATCAAAACTCAATTAGCATTAAGTCATAAAAAAGCTAAAAATGCCGGGGTGGTTTTATTAGAAGAACCAGAGAGTCATTTATCATTTTCGCGATTAAATGAGCTTTTAGATGCTATTAACTGTTCGTCAGGTGGAAAACAATTTATTGTTTCGACTCATAGTAGTTTTGTTGCTAACAAGTTGAGTTTGGAAAATATCATTTTACTTGCGAATAACAAGGTGATTGCCTTGAATAATTTAAACTCGGACACATATCGTTTTTTCCAAAAAATCGCAGGATATGACACTTTGAGGGTTATATTGTGTAAGAAAGCAATTTTTGTAGAAGGTGATTCTGATGAGTTAGTTGTTCAAAGATGCTATATGGATTCACATGCTGGTAAGCTTCCAATCTATGATGGTATAGATGTGATGACGGTTGGAGGAATTACCTTTAAGAGATATCTAGAAATTGCCAAATTACTGGATAAAACCGTGGTCGTGGTCACTGATAATGATGGCGATGTTGAGGCTGTTAAAGAAAAGTTCAAAGAATATATGGGGGTCAATGGTATCAAAATCTGTTTTGACAATGTGGTTGATACCGGAACTCTTAAAATTAGTGGGAAAGATTTTAATTATAATACATTGGAACCAAAGCTTTTAAAAGAGAATGACTTGGTATTGTTTAATCAACTATTTGGGACTACGTACGAATTTGAAGATGACATGCATAAGTACATGCAGAGAAATAAGACTGAATGTGCAATGGCAATTTTTGAAAGTGAAAAATCAATATCTTACCCTTTGTATATTCAAGAGGCAGTAGAGGATGAGTGATTTATATATTGCTGCCGCTGGTGCAGGAAAGACAACCTTTCTGGTGAATAAAGCACTGGAACAGCCAAATGAGAAGATTTTAATCACGACATTTACTGATTCTAATGAGCAGGGAATTAAAGAAAAGTTTTATCAAATTCATGGCTATATTCCGCCCAATGTAAAAATTATGCCGTGGTATACTTTCTTGCTAAGACATGGAGTAAAACCATATCAAAGTTACATTACAGATAAAACCGTAAAAGGAATTGAAATAGTTAATGCTGAGATTAAAGCACTGAGATATGCAAAAGATACAGAAGAACGGAATTATATTACACGTGGGGGAAGAGTTTATTCGGATAAACTTTCAAAACTGGTTTACAAGTTAAATGAAAATTCTAACGGATGCGTAGTATCACGATTAAAGAATATTTTTTCTAATATCTATATCGATGAAGTTCAAGATCTGGCAGGACATGATTTTGAGATTGTAAAGCTTCTTTGCGATGCCGGGATGAATATGACACTTGTTGGCGATGTAAGGCAGACAACTTATAAAACTCATTATGAAGCCAAAAATAAGAAATATAGCACAGGGGGTATTGAAGAGTACTGTAAAGATAAAATTAAGACAATACATATTGATACAGTGTCTTTAAATGTTACACATAGAAATAATCCTGACATCTGTGCATTTGCCAATACATTGTATCCCAACATGTTTGCTTGCACATCAGATATGAATGTTAAGACCGGACATGACGGATTGTTCTGGGTTTCGGAAAAAGATGTTGACAGCTATCTTAAGACGTATTCACCTATGCAACTGAGAGTAAATGTTAAAAAGAAGGTAAATGAGGAATACGGTGTACTTTCATTTGGAAATTCTAAAGGACTAGGTTTTGATCGGGTTTTGATATATCCTACAAAACCAATGCTTGACTGGATTTGTGGAAAGGGAACATTAAAAGCTGAAAGCAGATGTAAAACATACGTTGCCATTACAAGAGCAAAATATAGTGTCGCGTTTGTATATTCTACGAAAAATCCGCCGTCTAATTCCATGATTCAGAATTGGTGCCTGTCTCAAATAGCGAGATAGTTATAAAAGTGTTGAACTTGTAGATACTATAGTGGTAAGAGTGATGATAACAACTCATTATAAAAATGCAGCAATACGCAAAAATTTTACGAGTATAATTGATGTGCAATCAGCACTCAGTGTTGAGGATGAATCTAAGAGACTACAAGAAATCAATTCGCTTGTTCGAGTATCAGACTCGTTCAAAAAGATTGTTGTCGTAAGAGACAATATTATGCCTTGGCATGACGAAAATGGAATCCTGTATATTGGAATAGAATATTTCTTATTAGATCCGGAATCGTTAGATAAATAAGAAAATAAAAGAATATATTACTTCTTGTGGGAACTTGCAGTACGCCATGATGTCCATCGGGACAGTAGCGGATACATATTGCAGAAATAGTCAAGGATTTCACCGAGATGAAATCCCTGACTACCGGGGTATAGGACAAAATAATCAAAGTCGACAACTTAAGTAGTCATAGACTTTGATTAATTGTACTCGATTTTAAAATTTATGGTTTATTCTACCGTAACAGACTTTGCCAGATTTCTTGGCTTATCAGGATCTAAGCCCCTTAAGAGGCTGACCTGATAGGATAGAAACTGCAGTGGAACTACCAAAAGGCTTCCGGCAAAGAGAGGATTGGTACTTGGTACACTAAGATTTTGTACAAAGTCATCCTCATCTATGGAAATATTTTCCATTGTGAGAGCAAAGCATTTTGCCCCACGACTTTTTACCTCATGAATATTTGAAATACTTTTTCCGGCGAGTTCTTCTTGGGAAAGAAGAGCAATTACAGGACTGTCTTTTTCTATTAGGCTTATTGTACCATGCTTCAGCTCACCGCTACTGTAGCTTTCACAGTGAATATAGCTGATTTCTTTAAGCTTTAAAGCTCCTTCCATGGAGATGGCCCAGTCAAGACCTCTTCCGAGGAAGAAAATATTGTCAGAGTCCTTCAGCATCTTTGCTATAGGTAGGATTTCACTATCCAGGGAAAGACATTGTTGAATCTTACCCGGTAGAAGGAAAAGTTCATCTCTGAGGCTACAAGCTTCTTCATCTTTAATTTTACCCTTTGCTTTAGCTAAAAGCAGGGAGAAAATATAACTTGCAACAAGCTGACAGCTGTATGCCTTTGTAGTGGCGACTGCAATTTCAGGTCCCGCCTGTGTATAAAAGACGAAGTCTGATTCTACGGCAATTGCAGATCCCTTGACATTTACAATGGAAAGAGTTTTTGCCCCCAATTTCTTTGCTTCTTTTACTGCAGCTAAAGTATCCGCAGTTTCTCCTGACTGGCTTATACTGATAACCAGTTCGCCATCTTCTAAAATCGGATGATTGTAGCGAAACTCACTTGCCAGCTCCACCTGTGCCGGAACTCTTGCCAGACTTTCACAAACTGACTTTAATACATGGCCTACATGGTATGCAGATCCACATGCTATTATTCTGACTCTTGAAATATCTTGGAAATCTCTTTCACTCATAGAGAAGGCTTCATAGGAAAAGTCATCATTTTCTTTGCCACAGGCATAAAGTAGAGTATCTTTTACAGCCTGTGGTTGCTCAAAGATTTCCTTTTCCATAAAATGCAGATATTCTCCTTTATGAATTCGACTTTGATCAAGATCGGCTATATCGGAAGAGCGTTTTACCTCTTCCTTATTTTTGTTATAAATATGTATTTCATTTTCAGAAAGGCTTAAAATCTCCTTGTTTTCCAAGGTATATATTTCATTTGTATAGTCCAAAAATGCGGAAATATCTGAGGCAATATAAAAAGAATTTTCTCCTTTTCCTACAATCAAAGGACTGTCCTTTCTCATTGCATAAAGAGTATTTGCATCATCTTTGAACATAATTGCAAAGGCGTAAGAACCTTTCAACTCTTTTTGGACTAAGAAGAGAGTTTTTAAAATATTTTTTTCTTTCAAGTAAAAATATTCAATCAGGTTTACAGCAACCTCGGTATCAGTTTCTGAGTAGAAATTGTATCCTTTTTCTTGTAAAAAGTTCTTTAAATACGCAAAGTTTTCAATAATACCGTTATGAACCAGTACTACTTCTTTATTCATAGATAAGTGTGGATGAGAATTCTTTTCATCAGCCTTACCATGAGTTGCCCAACGTGTGTGACCGATTCCCATAGAGCAGGGAAACTCACATTCTTTGGAAGCAACAACCTTTTTTTTCAATTCCTCCAATTTACCTACAGATTTTACCATAGTAAATGGATGAGAATATAGGGCTATTCCGGCAGAATCATAGCCCCTGTATTCAAGACGCGAAAGACCGGACAGTAGAATATCCTTTGTATTCCTCTGCCCTACAAAACCAACAATACCGCACATAGTATTTTACTCCTATTTAATTGTTTATTGTGCGAAGAAAGCTTTTGTTACGATCTTGATTTCGCTTTTTTTCTTTCTCTTACGATGCACTACTCCGAAACAGCATCCGCCGAATCCTTCGATAACTGTTTACCTCGTCAGCTAGGGGAATCCCCGAAGCCCTGGCGCTAATTTTCCCTCATTCCTCAGTAAAGAAAAATTTGTGTTATGATAACATATGAAAAAGAAATTTGGAATGCTTTTTTGCAAAAATTTAAAAAATTATATAAAATATGGTAGAATAATCATATGTAAATACGTAAATAGGAGGGTAAGTATGAGCGCCAGATTATTATTTATAGGATTAATGGTATTCTTAGGAGTTTGCTTTACTGCTATAGCACTTTGGATTAGAACTATGCTGAAGAAAAGTTCGGTATACGGTATGCGTGGAGCGACAAATAA